>JAGQTR010000359.1 GCA_020438915.1 Mycobacterium sp. | reverse complement strand
GCGGCGTGTGTTCAGTATCTGCAGCGTCGTTGATGTCTGTCATGCCAGCCGGATCCTCGGGTCGACCACGGCATAGAGCATGTCAATGAGAAGGTTGATGAGCAGGAACAGCATTGCGATGAGCAGCACCGCACCCTGGATCACCGGGTAGTCGCGGGCGGCCACGGCGTTGTACACCAACCGTCCCAGCCCGGGCCAGGCGAACACCACCTCGACGACGATGACACCGCCGAGCAGTGTCGCCAGCTGAATTCCGGTAATGGTCAGGATCGGGACCAGCGCGTTGCGCACGGTGTGGCGGAACGTCACGACCCGGGGCGAGAGTCCCTTCGAGCGGGCGGTGCGCACGTAACCCATTGCCGCCACCTCCAGTACCGCCGCGCGGACATAGCGCGTCATGATCGCCGCCGCGACTACAGCGACAGTCAGCGCCGGCAACGCGATGTGGCGAAGCCAGCCCACCGGATCCTCGAACAACGGTCGGTAGCCCGACGTCGGCAACCAGCCCAGTGTCGTCGAGAACAGCGCGATCAACAAGATGGCCATCCAGAAATCGGGTATCGAAACACCGAACTGGCTTGTCACCCGCACGATCGCATCGCTGATCCGGCCCTCGCGCAGGGCAGCGAAAATACCGGCGGGCAGCGCGATCGCCAGTGCGATCAGGATGCCGGCCAGCCCCAGCGACACGGTGGCGGGAAGGCGCTCCATCAGCGTCACGGTGACCGGATTGCCGTTGCGGAAGCTGACGCCGAGATCACCGGTCAGGGCTGACCCCACATAGCCGAAGAACTGGGACACGATGGGGCGGTCCAGTCCGCTGGCAGTACGCAGTGCCTCATAGGCCTCCGGCGTGTATCGGGTGCCCAACGCGATGCGCACCGGATCGCCAGGGACCAGGTGTACCAGCGCGAAAACCAGCACAAGTACGCCAAACAACACGACGGCCGAGTAGAGCAATCGACGCGCCACGAACCTCAGGATCGGGTGGCTCAGGGCGGATTGGGCAGCCACGCTATGTCTCGTCGTCGGCCGTCAGCGAGGCATCACGGAAGCGGACCGCACCGTCGCGGCGCGCCTCGTAACCCGACAGCGAGGGATTCCAGGCTTGGATCACCGAAGGGTTGTACAGATAGATGTAGCTGACCTCGTCGGCGATCAGCGTCGCCGCCGCGGCGTAGTCATCCGAACGCGCCGCCCGGTCAGTCTCGATCCGGCCCGCGTCCAGCAACCGGTCCACCTCGACGTTGGAGAACTTTTGCGCGTTGCTCGTCCCGTCAGTGTGGTGCTGGGCGTAGTAGAAGTCGTCGGGATCGATGTTGCCCAGCCAACCCATCATGAGCATGTCGAAGTTGCCCGAGTTCTGCTCATCCAGCCACGTCGCGAAGTCGACAGTGCGGATGTCAACCGTGATACCAAGTGAGGCAAGGTTATCGGCGATGATTTGGGCCGCGGTCACCGTCTCCGGATAGTCCGTGGTGACGAGCATATCGAGGTTCGTAGGCTGAGCGCCGGACTCGCGAAGCAGTTCGCGCGCCTTGCTCAGGCCGTCCTCGCCGTCCGGGCTGTATCGGTCGTAGGGCGTGTACCACGGGTTACCCTCCGGGATGGCGAGTTGATTGACCGACGCGGTGCCGTAACTGGTCGCCTGCACGATCGCGCCGCGATCAATGGCGTAAGCGATCGCCTGCCGCACGCGCACGTTATTCCACGGTTCGCGCGCCTCGTTGAGCGCCAGATACCAATAGTCGTTGGAAGGCGTAACTGCCAGGGTGACTGAGTCGTCGCCGGTGAGCTGGGCCACCCGCTGCGTGGGAATCGAGTCGGTCCAGTCGATTTCGCCGGCCTGCAGTGCCGACAGCGCCGTAGACGGCTCGGAAATGAACCGGAACTTCACACCCGCGATGTCAGGCGGTCCGTCCCAATAGTCCGGGTTGGCCGCTAGCGTGATGGAGTCACCGCTGCGCTGGTCGCGGAAGCTGAACGGTCCGGTCCCGATCGGATGGGTGGCGATCTGCCCGCTCTCGACATTGCCGCGCGAGACGATCGCCATGCCCTTGAAGCCGCCGAGGTTGGTCAGCATGTTCGGGACGGGACGGTCGGTGCGGAGGACCACCGTAGAGGGGTCGGGCGCCTCGACGGCGGTGACCGCGCTGAACTTGTCCACATTGGCCAGCTCCTCGTCGATGATCCGGCGATAGGAGAACACCACATCCTCGGCGGTCAGCGGGGTGCCGTCGTGAAACGTAATCCCCTCTCGAAGGTGAAAGGTCCAGGTGAGTTCGTCGGGACTGACCTCCCACGACTCGGCAAGCGCCGGCCGCATCTGGAGGCTCTCGTCGGGCTCCACGAGTGTGTCGAACACATTCTCGAGCACTTCGAAAGAGAAGTAGGCGGTGGTCCTGTGTGGGTCGAGCTGATCGGGCTCCCCGGCGATCGCGGCTACCAGGCCTCCCGAGGTTCCCTCACCGAGGTCCACCCGCTGCCCGGTAGAACAACCAGTCAGCGCAAGCATCAGCGAGAATGCGGCTGCAATCACCAACGGCACAGCGGTCGACACCGCCGTTCTCGCCATCTGTATCACCCCGGATTCGAGCCTGCCCCATTCTTACCCACACCCCGCCGCGGCAAACGCGTGATATCGGCAATTCCCGACTGAATTACTCGACCCGAGGTATCACCGGGTCTGTGACGCCGCTTTGACCCGCCTCCGAATATGGAGTCCGACACCATGCCATCCCGCGATCTGCCCGCTCTGGGCCGTCGTGCTGGCCCAAGTATGTAGCGGCGAATCCATCGGCACGGTGAGTGAGTACCGCGGCCATGCGCAGTGCTGGTCGTGGGACTATCCACTCGCAGTGGCACACTTCGAACGGATGGCCCTACCAGGCAATGCAATTCAAGGCGACACTGCGGGACACCACCCTGGCCCGGCTGCGCGCGCGGACCGGCCTCTAGGGCCGACCTCTCCTGAAGTGGGGTGTTGACACGATATGTGCGGAAGTGTCTGTGCTGTGGAAATCCGGCGGCCAGTTTTTGTCACACCTGTTTGCGAGGATGGTGGTATGTCT
>JAGQTR010000358.1 GCA_020438915.1 Mycobacterium sp. | reverse complement strand
ATGTGGCGACAGCGCGCCGACGTCATCGTCATCGGCACCGGAGTGGCGGGACTCGCCGCGGCGCTGGCGGCTCATCGGCGCGGTCGCAAGGTGGTGCTGCTGAGCAAGGTGGGTGAAACTGCCACGTTTTACGCTCAGGGCGGTATCGCCGTCGTTCTACCGGATGTCCTACACGACAACGGAGACTCGATCGAAGCTCACGTCGCTGACACCCTCGCCGCAGGCGCAGGGATCTGCGACCCGGACGCGGTCGTCTCGATCGTGGCCGACGGCTACCGTGCCGTGGCCGAACTGGTCGCCGATGGCGCACGTTTCGACGAATCGGCACCGGGTCGCTGGGCGCTGACCCGGGAGGGCGGACACTCCCGCCGGCGCATCATTCACTCGGGTGGGGACGCCACGGGCGCCGAGGTGCAGCGCGCCCTGGACTTTGCGGCGGCAAACCTCGATATCCGGCGCAATCATGTCGCCTTGGAACTGCTGGAAGATTCGGGCGCCGTGACAGGCGTTCTGGTGCTCAGCGATGACGGTCCCGGCGTCATTCACGCACCGTCGGTGATTCTCGCGACCGGCGGGCTCGGCCATCTTTACCAAGCCACCACCAACCCCGAAGGATCTACCGGTGATGGTGTGGCGCTGGCGCTATGGGCCGGTCTACCGGTCAGCGACCTGGAGTTCATTCAGTTCCACCCGACCATGTTGTTCGTCGGGCCCGGCGGTGGCCGGCGTCCGCTGATCACCGAGGCATTGCGCGGCGAGGGCGCCAAACTGATTGATGCACAAGGCAATTCGGTCACCGTCGGGGTGCATCCGATGGGTGATCTGGCGCCACGTGACGTGGTCGCCGCGGCCGTTCAGGCCCGGCTGGCAGCCACCGGGGACCCCTGCGTGTATCTGGATGCCCGCCACATCACGAACCTCACGCGCCGGTTCCCGACGGTCACCGAGTCGTGCCTTCGGGCAGGCATTGACCCCACTCGCCAGCCGATCCCGGTGGTGCCGGGGGCGCACTACAGCTGCGGAGGGGTGCTGACGGATGTTTCCGGTCGCACCGCAGTCGGCGGTTTGTTCGCCGCGGGCGAGGTGGCACGCACCGGGATGCACGGCGCCAACCGCCTGGCCTCCAACAGTCTGCTCGAAGGACTGGTCGTCGGCGGGCGCGCCGGGGACGCGGCGGCCCGGCACGCCGTGGCCGCGGGACCGGTCCGGATGATCGCTGCGGAGCTGCCGATGCGGCCCGCGGTGGCACGCGCCGACCTGCAGCGCGCCATGACCCGATACGCGTCCGTCGTGCGAAGCGGCACGGGCCTCGGGCAATTACTGGATCTGCTTGATCGGGCAACTCCGCGAGTGATCAGGTCACGCAACGATTTCGAAGACTCGGCGCTGACTGCCGTGGCCGCAGCGGTTGCCGCCGCGGCGACGGCCCGCCAAGAATCCCGCGGCTGTCATCACCGTTCGGATTTCCCTGACGCCGACCCGGGCCAGGCGTTCAGCGTCACCCGCCATGCTGCCGGCCGGGCTCCCGCCGCAGTGGGTTGCTGATGATGCTGACTACCGACGAGCTCACCGAGGCTCGGGCCGTCATCGCGCGCGCGCTCGACGAGGATCTGCGGTATGGGCCGGATGTGACCACGCTGGCCACCGTGCCCGCGGATGCCTCGACCACAGCATCGATGGTTGCCCGGGAACCCGGTGTTTTCGCCGGCTCCGACGTCGCAACCCTGGTTCTCGACCAGGTGCTGGGCGCCAACGGATACCGCGTCGAACACCGCGTGCCCGACGGCACCCGTCTCGAGGCCGGCGGGGTAGCGCTCACCGTGCATGCCGCAACGCGCGGTCTGCTCACCGCCGAGCGCACGATGCTGAATCTGGTGTGTCACCTGTCTGGTATCGCGACCACCACGGCGGCCTGGGTCGACGCCACCGCCGGCACCCCAGCCCAGATCAGGGACACCCGCAAGACCCTGCCCGGCCTGCGCGCGCTGCAGAAATACGCGGTGCGGGTCGGCGGCGGCGTCAACCATCGCATGGGTTTGGGCGATGCGGCGTTGATCAAGGACAACCACGTGGCCGCGGCCGGGTCGGTACTGGCCGCCCTGCGCGCGGTGCGCTCTGCCGCGCCGGATCTGGGGTGCGAGGTGGAAGTCGACTCCCTCGAGCAACTCGACGTCGTTCTGGCCGAGGGCGTGCCGCTGGTGCTGCTGGACAACTTCGCGGTCTGGCAGACCCAGATCGCGGTGCAACGCCGCAACGCCCGTTCTCCGGGCACCAAGCTGGAATCCTCGGGAGGACTTTCCCTGCACAGTGCAGCCGAATACGCCGGAACGGGTGTGGACTACCTCGCGGTGGGAGCGCTCACTCACTCGGTGCGGGTGCTCGATCTCGGCTTGGATTTGTAGATATCGGCGACGAACACACCCGAGCGCTTGCCGACCACCTGTGCCATCCGTGGCAGCGAACGGTCCACGGTGCCCGCCGGCAGCACCCGGACATTGATCAGGTGGAGGTTCTGCTTGCCGATCTGGATGTCGGCTTCGCCTGCGGCCAGCACGTTCTTAACCCAATTGGTTTTGCCATGCGCCAATCCGATCGCGACCACTTCTTCGTTGCGGTACGGCGTGACGATGGTTTCGTAGTCCGTGCCTGAGGTGCGTCCGCGATGCTTGATCACCCCCATTCCGGGCATGCGTTTGGAGAATGGCCGCAGCATCGGGTTGATGTATTTGATCTGCAGGCGCTCGAACCATGGTGGAAACAACATGGGCACGCCCGGCACGTCGTTGGGGTGGTCCCGCTTGGCGGGTCGATCCGGCATGACGCCTCCGATACTGATTTGTGCTGCTCTGGGACAATGGTCAGCGTGAATGTATCGGCAGGGCTGCTGCGACGCATCGATCTGCGTGGAACCACGCTGTCGGCAGCTCGACTGCGGGGCGCCCTGCCGCGCGGCGGCGTCGATGTCGACACCGTTGTTCCCAAGGTCAGGCCCATCGTCGAGGCGATCGCAGCACGGGGCGCCGAGGCCGCACTGGAATACGGCGCATCCTTCGACGGCGTCCGGCCAGCCCAGGTGCGAGTGCCCGCCGACGAGCTCGCGACGGCTCTGGGCATGCTGGATTCCGACGTACGGGCCGCGCTCGAGGTGGCTATCGAGCGGGCCCGGGCGGTGCACGCCGAGCAGCGCCGCACCGACACCACGACCACGCTGGCCCCCGGCGCGACGGTGACCGAACGCTGGGTTCCGGTCGAGCGGGTCGGGCTGTACGTCCCCGGCGGTAACGCTGTGTATCCGTCGAGCGTCGTGATGAACGTGGTGCCTGCGCAGACCGCCGGGGTGGAATCGCTGGTGATCGCCAGCCCGCCGCAGGCCGAGTATGACGGCCTGCCGCACCCGACCATCCTGGCCGCGGCCGCGCTGCTCGGCGTCACCGAGGTGTGGGCGGTCGGTGGTGCGCAAGCGGTCGCGCTGCTGGCCTATGGCGGTGTCGACACCGATGGCGCCGAACTTGCCCCGGTTGACATGATCACCGGCCCAGGAAACATCTACGTCACCGCCGCCAAGCGGATCTGCCGGTCTCAGGTCGGCATCGATGCCGAAGCCGGCCCGACCGAGATCGCGATCCTGGCCGACTTCACTGCCGATCCGGTGCACGTGGCTGCGGATCTGATCAGCCAGGCTGAGCACGACGAGATGGCTGCCAGCGTGCTCGTCACCGCCAGCACCGACCTGGCCGATGCCACCGACCGCGAGCTGACTCGCCAACTGGAGACGACGGAACACCGCCAGCGGGTGACGGCAGCGCTGAGTGGGCAGCAGTCGGCGATCGTGTTGGTTGACGATATCGATGCCGGGGTGCGCACCGTCAACGCCTACGCCGCCGAGCATCTCGAGGTACAGACCGCGGACGCGGCTGCTGTTGCGAGCCGGATCCGTTCCGCCGGTGCGATTTTCGTCGGTCCCTGGTCGCCGGTGAGTCTGGGTGACTACTGTGCCGGATCCAACCACGTGCTACCCACCGCGGGGTGCGCCCGGCACTCCAGCGGTCTGTCGGTCCAGACATTCCTGCGCGGCATCCACGTCGTCGACTACACCGAGGCGGCGTTGAAGGATGTTTCCGGTTACGTGATCACCCTCGCGCAGGCCGAGAACCTGCCCAGCCACGGTGAGGCCGTGCGCCGGAGGTTCGAGAGGTGAGCCCCGCGGCCTTGCCCGGTCTCGAGGTGACACTGGAAGACTTGCCCCTGCGTGGCGATCTGCGCGGTAAATCTCCGTATGGCGCACCGCAGGTGGACGTGCCGGTGCGGCTGAACACCAACGAGAATCCGCACCCGCCCACGCAAGCCTTGATCGAGGACGTCGCCGCCTCGGTGCGGGCGGTCGCCGGTCAGCTGCACCGCTATCCCGACCGGGACGCGGTGGCGCTGCGCCGCGATCTTGCCGCATACCTGAGCTCGCAGACCGGAACCGCCGTCGGCGTCGACAACATCTGGGCGGCCAACGGTTCCAATGAGATCCTGCAGCAGCTGCTGCAGGCATTCGGCGGGCCCGGCCGCAGCGCCATCGGTTTTGTCCCGTCGTATTCGATGCATCCGATAATCTCCGACGGCACCCAAACCGCCTGGCTGGTCGCCAATCGCGCCGAGGACTTCAGCCTCGACCCCGGCGCGGCGGTGCGGGCGATCAAGGAGCACAACCCCGACATCGTGTTCCTCGCCAGCCCGAACAACCCGTCAGGCCAGAGTGTTTCGCCCGACGATCTACGACTGTTGCTCGACGCCATGACGCACGGGATCATGATCGTCGACGAAGCGTATGGCGAGTTTTCCCGGCAGCCCAGCGCCGTCGGTCTGATCGGCGACTACCCGTCGAAGCTGGTCGTGACCCGCACCATGAGCAAGGCCTTCGCCTTCGCCGGTGGGCGGTTGGGATACCTCGTCGCTGCCCCCGCCGTCATCGATGCGATGCTGCTGGTGCGACTGCCCTACCACCTGTCGTCGGTGACCCAGGCGGCCGCCCGCGCCGCGCTGCGTCACGCCGAGGACACCCTGGGCAGCGTCGCGATGCTGATCGCGCAACGGGACAGGGTGTCAGAGGCGCTGACGGCCATGGGCTTCCGGGTGATACCCAGCGACGCGAACTTCGTGTTGTTCGGCCAGTTCGCCGACGCACCGGCGGTCTGGCAACGCTATCTGGACGATGGCGTGCTGATCCGCGACGTCGGAATCCCCGGCTATCTGCGCACCACCATCGGCCTGGCCGAAGAGAATGACGCGCTGCTGGCCGCCAGCGCCCGAATAGGAGCATCGTGACCCAGCCCAACCCGACACCGCGTCGTGCCCACATCCAACGCACCACCAAGGAATCCGACATCGTCGTCGATCTCGACCTCGATGGGACCGGACAGGTCAGCGTCCAGACCGGCGTGCCGTTCTTCGATCACATGCTCACCTCGCTGGGCACCCACGCCAGCTTTGACCTGAGGGTGCAGGCCAACGGCGACATCGAGATCGAGGGCCACCACACCATCGAGGACAC
>JAGQTR010000357.1 GCA_020438915.1 Mycobacterium sp. | reverse complement strand
ACGCCAAGAACGACGCCGAGGAGGCGGCCGTCATAGCCGAGGCCGGCGCCTTTGGTTCGGTCACCGTGTCTACGCAGATGGCCGGCCGCGGCACCGATATCCGACTGGGGGGATCGGGCGTAGGCGACAATGCGGCCGAGAAAAAGCGCGTAGCCGAACTCGGCGGACTGCACGTCATCGGCACCGGCCGCCACCACACCGAGCGACTGGACAATCAGCTGCGGGGTCGCGCCGGTAGACAGGGTGACCCCGGCTCGTCGCTGTTCTTCTCCAGCTGGGAAGACGATGTCGTAGTGGCGCACCTCGACCCCAACAAACTGCCGATGGAATGCGACGATGACGGCAAGGTAGTGCACCCCAAGGCGGCCAGCCTGCTCGAAAACGCCCAGCGGATCGCCGAAGGTCGGCTGCTCGAGGTGCATGCCACCACGTGGCGCTACAACCAGCTGATCGCCCAGCAGCGCGGGATTCTCGTTGAGCGCCGCGACACCCTGCTGCGTACCGCGACGGCGCGCGATGAGCTCGCCGAGCTGTCACCTACCCGCTACGAGGAGCTCGTCGAGCAGCTCGGCCCGGACGCTGAGGAGAAGCTGGAAAAGATCTGCCGGCTGATCATGCTGCACCACCTCGACCGCGGCTGGACCGAGCATCTGGCCTACCTCGCCGACATTCGGGAGAGCATCCACCTGCGCGCACTGGGCCGGCAGAATCCGCTCGACGAGTTTCACCGGATGGCCGTCGACGCCTTCGCCTCGCTGGCCGCCGACGCGATCGAAGCTGCCCAGCAGACGTTCGACACCGCGCCGTCGATCGAGGATGAGCTCGGCGTCGATCTTTCCAAGCTGGCCCGGCCGACCTCGACGTGGACCTACATGGTCCACGACAATCCGCTGGCCGACGACGCGATGTCCGCGCTGAGCCTGCCCGGCGTGTTCCGCTAGGTTCTACTCCCATGGCCAAGGCGGCGGGCGGGAACGCTGCGACCCCGGGATCGGACACGCAGGATCGGGTGCTGACGGTGCCCAATGTGCTCTCGGTCATCCGCCTGGTGCTGGTGCCGGTCTTTCTCTATCTGCTGCTGGTCGCCGATGCGACAGGGTGGGCGGTCGCGGTACTGATGTTCAGTGGCGTGTCCGACTGGGCGGACGGCAAGATCGCGCGCCTGTTCGACAACCAGTCCTCACGGTTGGGCGCACTGCTGGACCCGGCCGTCGACCGGATCTACATGGTCACGGTGCCGGTCGCGATGGCCTTAGCCGGCGCGGTTCCATGGTGGATCGTGCTCGCGCTACTCGGGCGTGACCTGGTACTGGCCGCGACGCTGCCGCTGCTGCGCAGGCGCGGCCTGTCAGCACTTCCGGTCACCTACATCGGCAAGGCTGCGACATTCGCACTGATGTCGGGCCTTCCGCTGGTGTTGCTCGGACAGTACGACGCGGATTGGGCCCGGGTCATTCTGGCGATTGGATGGGGCTTTCTGATCTGGGGCCTGGCGATGTACCTGTGGTCGGCGGTCCTCTACCTGGTCCAGGTGGTCATGGTCGTGCGCACCATGCCCCCGAGCGCGACGAACACCACACCTGCGAGCGGGTAGTCCGTTCGTGAGCACCCTGGGCGGTTTCGACTCCGGACGCAACACCCACGCGGCGGGCGGCCCGACGCGGATCCCGGTGCCGTCGCTGCTGCGGTCGTTGCTCTCCGAGCACCTCGACCCCGGCTACGCCGCAGCAGCGAACTCCAAAGAGCAGCGGGCGCGACCGGCGGAGTGGGCCTGGCAGCTGCTCGCGGCCGCAACGGTGGCGACGGTGTTCGTCCTGGCCTGGGCGCAGGCGCAGTCCACGGCACCCAGAGTGCGCGAATCGCAACAGGCGCTGGCGGGCAATGTTCGCTCCGCCGAGGCGCGAGCGGCCGAACTCACCGGGCGCCGTGACCAGCTGGCCGCCGAGGTCAACACTCAACGACGTAGCCGCCTGGCAGGAGACGCCGCCGGGCGGCGGCTGCTCGACGGCTTGGACCGGGCCAACGCCACTGCGGCGGTTACCCCGGTGATCGGGCCGGGACTGACCATCACCGTCACCGATCCGGGGAGTTCCCCCGATCTCACCGACGTGTCCAAGCAGCGCGTGCCCGGCAGTCAGCAGGTGATCCTGGACCGGGACCTACAGATGGTCGTCAACTCGTTGTGGGTCAGCGGCGCCGAAGCAATCTCGGTCGGCGGCGTGCGGGTGGGGCCTAACGTGACGATCCGTCAGGCAGGCGGCGGCATTCTCGTGGACAACCAGCCGATCACCAGCCCGTATGCCATCCTCGCGATCGGTCCGCCACACGCGATGCAGGATGCCTTCGCCCGCAGTACCGGCCTGCAACGCCTGCGGCTGCTGGAGATGTCCTACGGCGTCGGGGTCGCTGTCGCCGCCGGTGACGGGCTCACCCTGCCCGCAGGGTCGGTCCGAGAAGTCAACTTCGCCAAACAGATTGGGCCCAATTGATCGGAATCCTCGCACTCGTCGTCGGCATCGTGCTCGGTGTCGTCTTTCATCCCGGTGTCCCCGAGTTCGTCCAGCCCTACCTGCCGATCGCGGTCGTCGCGGCCCTGGACGCGGTGTTCGGCGGCTTGCGGGCATACCTGGAACGGATCTTCGACGCCAAGGTGTTCGTGATCTCGTTCGTCTTCAATGTGCTGGTGGCCGCGCTGATCGTCTACGTCGGCGATCAGCTCGGCGTTGGCACCCAGCTCTCGACGGCGATCATCGTGGTGCTCGGCATCCGGATTTTCGGCAACGCGGCCGCCCTGCGGCGCAGGCTCTTCGGGGCGTGATGATGAGTCAGGATCCACCACAGCACGCCGCCGAGCCACCCCGAGGGCGATCACAAGTCGTCTTCGGCGTACTGGCTGTGCTGTTGTGCCTGTTGTTGGGCGTCGCGATCGCCACCCAGGTCCGACAAACCGGGTCGGGTGACTCGCTGGACACCGCGCGACCCGCTGACCTGCTGGTGTTGCTCGACTCGCTGCAACAACGCGAGGCGGCGCTGCGTACCGAGGTCGCTGAGCTAGAGCGGACACTGGACCAACTGCAAGCCTCAGGCAGCAGCGATCAGGCGGCGATCGAGAATGCCCGAGCCCGGTTGGCGGCGCTGTCGATACTGATCGGCACGGTGCCCGCGACCGGCCCCGGTGTGACGCTGACCATCGAGGACCCCGCGCGGGGAGTCTCGGCAGAGACGATGCTCGACGTGATCAACGAGCTGCGCGCGGCCGGCGCCGAGGCGATGGAACTGCGGGGAAAACAGCGTGGTGAGCAGGTCTCGGTGCGGGTGGGGGTGGACACCTGGATAGTCGGCAGTCCGGGCTCGCTGATCGTCGATTCCGCGACGCTGGGTCCGCCGTATTCGGTTCTCGCGATTGGGGATCCGGCCACGTTGGCGGCGGCTATGAACATCCCCGGTGGAGCGATGGACAGCATCGAACGGGTCGGCGGCACCATGGCGGTGCAACAATCCGACCGGGTCGACGTCACCGCCTTGCGGCAACCTGAACCTCGCCAATACGCTCAGCCCGTCAAGTGACCACCAGAGATCGAGGAGCGCCGTGAGCGAGATTCCCGCCGAGTTGTCCTACACCGTGGAACACGAATGGGTGCAACGGACCGGCGACGACACGGTGCGCGTCGGCATCACCGACTTCGCTCAGGCCGCCCTCGGAGATGTCGTGTTCGTCCAACTGCCCGAGGTCGGAACCGAGGTGGCTGCCGGAGATTCATTCGGCGAGGTGGAGTCCACAAAGTCCGTCTCGGACCTGTACGCGCCAGTGTCTGCGAAAGTCGTTGCCGTCAATGGCGACCTGGACGCAGACCCGCAGCTGGTCAACTCCGATCCCTACGGTGCCGGCTGGCTGGTCGAATTCCAGGCCGAATCAGGTGCCCTGGACGCCGGTCTCGGTGAACTGCTGGATGCCGACGGCTACCGCGGCCACGTGACGGATTGAGGTGTTGTTAGGGTCGTGCAGACCGGATCGCAACGCGCGGATCCTGCGGTGGTGGACACAATTGCGTCCGCTGCGCGGTACGGTCAACACCATCGGCGTGACAGCTGGGGTTCCAGCCGGATACCGCCACAGCAGCCAGTGAGGAGCAGCGGGTGACGGACAAGGACTTCAATTCTGGGGCCGACTCTGACGAGGTCACCGTGGAAACGACATCGGTGTTCCGTGCAGATTTCCTCAACGAACTGGACGCGCCGCCGGCGGCAGGTGGCGAGAGCGCAGCGTCCGGCGTCGAAGGCCTGCCGGCCGGTTCGGCGCTGCTGGTCGTCAAGCGTGGCCCCAACGCGGGGTCGCGTTTCCTGCTCGACCAACCCACCACTTCGGCGGGTCGCCATCCCGACAGTGACATCTTCCTCGACGACGTCACCGTGAGCCGCCGCCACGCTGAGTTCCGGCTCGAGAGCGGCGAGTTCCAGGTCGTCGATGTGGGAAGCCTCAACGGCACCTACGTCAATCGGGAACCAGTCGATTCCGCGGTGCTCGCCAACGGCGACGAGGTGCAGATCGGCAAGTTCCGCCTGGTCTTCCTGACCGGACCGAAGGATGACGGCGCCGCGGGTTGAGCGTCGCCGACGAATAGCCGACACCCACGAGCGCCAGCGCTGACCCTCTGATGACACAACCCGACACACCCGGGCTGAATGGGATGTCGATCGGGGTCGTCCTCGATCTGCTACACCGCGACTTTCCCGACGTGACCATCTCCAAGATTCGCTTCCTGGAGGCGGAGGGCCTGGTAACTCCGGAGCGCACGGCGTCGGGGTATCGGCGGTTCACCGCCTATGACTGCGCACGGCTGCGGTTCATCCTCACCGCTCAGCGGGACAACTACCTGCCATTGAAGGTCATCAAGGCCCAGCTGGACGCCCATCCCGACGGGGAGCTCCCACAGACCGGCTCGGCGTATGGAACACCGCGTCTGACGACGGTCACCGACAACGACACGGTCCGCGCTGAGCAGGCCGCGGTCGCGCCGACACAGGTCCGATTGAGTCGGGAGGATCTGCTCGAGCGTTCCGGCGTCGATGATGAGCTACTCACCTCGCTGGTCAAGGCAGGTGTCATCACTCCGATCTTCAAGAACTCCAGGACGGTCTTGTTCGACGAGCATTCCGTGGTCATTGCGCAATGTGCCCGGGCGCTGGCTGACTACGGCGTCGAACCGCGCCACCTGCGGGCATTCCGATCCGCTGCCGACCGGCAGTCCGATCTCATCGCCCAGATCGCAGGCCCCGTCGTCAAGGCGGGCAAAGCCGGAGCGCGCGATCGTGCCGACGATTTGGCACGCGAGGTGGCCACACTGGCAATCACGTTGCACACGTCATTGATCA
>JAGQTR010000356.1 GCA_020438915.1 Mycobacterium sp. | reverse complement strand
TGGGTGTGCGTCAGGGACGCGGACAACACCACTCGTCGAAAGCCATCAGCCGGCGAGACGGCCAGAAAGGCTCAAGCGCGCACACATCGGACGGCGCCGGTGCTCGCAGCACGCATTCAGCCATCGACGGTTCCTTCACTACTGAGCCCTACAAACTTTCGACAGACTACACGGTCAGCAACCGATACAAGCCGATTGATCCCACCACGACGATCACGACCCGAAGCGCGGTCGGTGAGAGCCGCCGTCCGTAGTGCGCTCCGAGGAAGCCGCCCAGCAGCGATCCGACGGCGATCAACCCGGCCGCCGCCCAGCTGATCCGGTCGAACGCGACGACCGTGTAAGCCACCGCGGCTACCACGTTCACCACCAGCGACAGCAGATTCTTGGCGGCGTTCATCCGCTGCATGTCCTCGGGAAGCAGCGCGCCCATCGCGGCGATCAGCATGATGCCCTGCGCAGCGGTGAAGTATCCGCCGTAGACGCCGATGGCGAATGTCGCGGCCACCAACGCCGTCATCCGCCCCGCCGACACATGATCGAGTGAGCGCCCCGAGGCTTCGGCTCGATTGCGCACCCAGGCTTGAATCCGCGGGCCGATCACCACCAGCGCCAACGCCACAACCAGCAATACCGGCACCACCTGGGCGAACACCTTCTCCGGCAGATGCAGCAGCAGCCAGGCACCCACACCGGCCCCGATGAATGACGCCGGGATCTGCCACGCCAGCCGGTCTGCCTGACCCCGCAGCTCGCGGCGGTAGCCCCAGGTTCCGGACACGCCGCCGGCCACCAGTCCGACGGCATTGGACATGGTCGCCGTCACCGGCGGATAACCCAGCGCCACCAGCGTCGGAAACGTCACCAGAGTGCCGGACCCGACGACGGCGTTGATGGCGCCGGCTCCCACACCCGCCAACGCGATCAGGATCATCTCGACGGCGGGCACTCGGTCAACTTATCGGGTTCGGGAGCGAGCGCCCCTCTTCTCTCGGACCCTGACGTTGATCCTGATGGGGCTGCCTTCGAAGCCAAACGTCTCCCGCAGCTTGCGTTCCAGGAAGCGCCGGTAGCCGGCCTCCAGAAAACCGGTGGTGAACAGCACGAAGGTCGGCGGGCGGGCGGTGGCCTGGGTGGCGAACAGAATCCGGGGTTGTTTACCACCACGGACCGGCGGTGGGGTCGCCGCGACGATCTCTTTGAAAAAGTTGTTCAGCGGGCCCGTCGAAATCCGGGTGTCCCATGACGCCAATGCGATCTCCAGGGCGGGCACCAGCTTCTGCACCGCGCGGCCGGTTTTTGCCGAGATATTCACCCTCGGTGCCCATTGCAGCTGTGCCAGCTGCAGATCGATTTCGCGGTCCAACAGATAGCGACGGTCCTCGTCCACCAGATCCCACTTGTTGAACACTAGGACCAACGCCCGGCCGGCCTCGGTGACCATCGACAGCACCCGCTGGTCCTGCTCGGTCAGCGGCTGCGAGGCATCGATGAGAACGATCACCACCTCGGCGGAGTCGATCGCGCCGTGGGTGCGCACGGACGCATAGAATTCGTGGCCGCTGGCCTGCCCGACCTTGCGGCGCAGCCCCGCGGTGTCGACGAATCGCCAGAGCTTGCCGTCCATTTCGATCAGCGAGTCGACCGGGTCGACGGTGGTTCCGGCAACATCGTGGACCACTGATCGCTCATCGCCGGAGAGCCGATTGAGCAGCGAGGACTTGCCGACGTTGGGCTTTCCGACCAGCGCCACTCGCCGTGGCCCACCGCCACCACCACCGAGCTCGGAAACCGTGGGCAACGCCTCGACGACGGCGTCGAGGAGGTCGGCGACGCCGCGACCGTGCATCGCACTGACCGAGTGCGGCTCCCCCAGCCCCAGTGACCACAACGCGGCGGCATCGGCTTCGCCGCGCTCGGTGTCGACCTTGTTGGCGGCCAGGAACACCGGTCTTCCGGAACGCTGCAGCAGTTTGGCGGCGGCTTCGTCGGCTGTGGTCGCGCCCACGATGGAGTCCACCACGAAGATGATCGCGTCTGCGGTGCGCATCGCGACCGCTGCCTGATCGGCGACCAGTTGCTGCAGGCCCTTGGCGTCGGGTTCCCATCCGCCGGTGTCCTGAACGACGAAGCGCCGGCCCGACCACAGGGCGTCGTAGGATACCCGGTCCCGGGTCACCCCGGGGATATCCTGGACCACCGCTTCACGCCGGCCCAGGATCCGGTTGACCAGCGTGGATTTGCCGACGTTGGGGCGGCCGACGACGGCCACCACGGGTGGCGGCGCTGCCACCTCCTCGATGGCGTCGGCGACCTCGTCGGGTCCCAATTCCCAGTCACCTTCGTCGACCCACGTGCCGTCGGAGTCACTCATCGGCAAACCTCGGCTTTTTGGCCCGCCAGCTCCGTCAGATGGGCGATTACCTGGGACTGGGTCATGCGGCTGGTGTCGACGACGACCGCATCCGCCGCCGCCCGAAGCGGCGACACTGCACGGGTCGAGTCGAAATGGTCCCGACGTTTGACCTCGGTAAGCACCCGCTCGTAGTCATCGGGCGACCCCGCCGCGACGTTCTGGTCATTTCGCCGGCGCGCCCGCTCCTCGGCCGAGGCGGTCAGAAAGATTTTCAGACCGGCATCGGGCAGCACGACGGTGCCGATGTCGCGACCCTCGACCACCACGTTTCCCGGCCCCTGCGCAAGCGCACGCTGCAGATCAACCAGGCGAGTCCGCACCGCGGGCACCGCCGACACCGCCGAGACCGCCTTGGTCACGGCATCGCCGCGGATCTCGTCCGATACGTCCTCGCCGGCCAGGTAGGACCGGTCCTCATCTGGATCGTGGCCGACGGCCAACTCGATACCGTCGGCCACCGCGGCGATGGCCGCTGCGTCGCCGAGGCCTATGCCGTTACGTAGCACGCTCAGCGTGACGATACGGTACATCGCGCCGGTATCGAGATATCTCGCACCCAGCGATCTGGCCAAACCTCTTGCCACCGAAGACTTCCCGGTGCCAGCCGGACCGTCGATCGCAATCACCAGTGCCCGGCTCACAAACCCACCGCCTTGTAGAGTTCCCCGATCTCCTTCTGGGTCAACACCCGGATGCTGCCCGGACGCTGATCCCCGAGCGAGACTTCACCGATATCGGTGCGGACCAATTCCCGCACGGGATAACCCACTTCGGCCAGTAAACGGCGGACGATGCGCTTACGGCCCTCATGCAGCGTCACCCGCACCAGCGACTTGCCGGGGACCGCGTCCACCACTGCGAAATCATCCACGCGCACCGGCCCGTCGTCTAGTTCTATTCCGTCGCGCAGCTTGCGACCCAAGCCCCGGGGAACCGCGCCCTCGACGGTGGCGAGGTAGGTCTTGGGCACTTCGAACGACGGATGCATCAACCGGTGTGCGAGCTCACCGTCATTGGTCAGCAGCAGCAGACCCTCGGTGTCGGCGTCCAGGCGTCCGACGTGGAAAAGCTTCTTGTTACCGCGAACCCGATGCTCGACGAGGTCACCGACACAGGGGCGGCCGCGGTCGTCGGACATCGTGGACTGCATACCCAGTGGCTTGTTGATCGCGAGGTGCACCAGCGTCTCGTCGACGGTGATTCGGGCGCCGTCGACGCGGATCACCGATGCCACCGGGTCCACCCGGGTACCCATCTCGGTGACCACCCGGTCGTCCACCTCAACGCGACCGTCGCGGATCATCTTCTCGGCTACGCGGCGGGACGCAATTCCCGCCTGCGACAACACCTTCTGTAGCCGCACGCCGTCGTTGTCGGTCATACTCACTCCCGGTCCGGGTCGAAGGACACCGCTGCCTCGGACGTGGGAGCGCCGTTGAGCTTCATGAAACGTGGTTCTTCACTGAGGGTTTCGCTGAGATCGTCGATCACGTCGACATCCGGTAGCAACGGCGCGATGTCTGGGAGGTCGGTCAACGATGTCAGGCCCAGCCGTTCCAGAAACAACTCGGTAGTCGCGAAGGAAACGGCACCTGAGTCGGTGTCGGTTCCGGCTTCGGTGATCAAACCGCGGGCCAGCAGTGTGCGCATCACCGCGTCGACGTTGACGCCGCGCACCGCGCTGACTCGGGCCCGGGTTACCGGTTGTCTGTAGGCGACGACCGCCAACGTCTCCAAAGCCGCCCGGGTGAGCTTGGATCGGGCGCCGTCGAGCAGCAGCTTCTCCACATAGGGCGCGAACTTCGCCCGCGTGTACATGCGCCACCCGCCGCCGGCCTCGCGCAGGTCGATTCCGCTGTCGCGGGCAGTCAACTGCTCGGCCATCGAATGCAGCGTCTCGGCTATCCGGGCTGCAGGCTGATCCGTCGCGACGGCCAGCGCATCGGTGGTGACCGGGGTGTCGACAACAAGCAACAGTGCCTCGAGCACCGCGGCCAGGCCGGCACCGGCCTCGGTGTCGATCGGGTTGTCTGGGACGTCGCTTGTCATCGGTCTTTCTATTCCGCGTCAGCGGTCGCCAATTCTTGGCTACTCGGCCGTTCTCCGGTCCACGAAATCTGGAGCACACCAAGCGGTTCTGCTTGCTCGAATGCTACCGCCCGCGCTCGGTACAGTTCGAGCAGCGCCAGAAACCGTCCCACGATCTCCATCGGCAGCTCACAGTCGGCAACGAGGTCCGAGAACGACGCCCACGCACCGACCCCGCGATTTTCGAGCAAGCGCATCAAGTTGGCTGCCTGTTCGGGTACTGACACCGACACCTGGTGCAGGTGATCGGTACCCACGGTCGGTACCGGCCGCGGGGTGAAGACCGCGGCCGCGATCTGCGCGAAACGTCCGGCGTCCACGCCGAGCATCACCTCGGGCAGCAGATCGGAGTAGCGATCCTCCAGCGCCACCGCCCTCGGATAGCTGCGCATCGCCGCTGCTTCCAACTCGGCGAACATCCCGGCGACGTGCTTGAACGCCCGGTATTGCAGCAACCGTGCAAACAGCAGATCGCGCACCTCCAGCAGTGCCAGATCCTCCTCGTCATGAACCTCACCCGCGGGCAGCAGTCGCGCCGCCTTGAGATCCAGCAGCGTCGCCGCGACCACCAGGAAGGACGTGGTCTCTTCGAGTCCGAGTTGGGGGCCTATCGCCTTGGTGTAGGCGATGAACTCGTCGGTGACCTGGTG
>JAGQTR010000355.1:2341-8079 GCA_020438915.1 Mycobacterium sp. | reverse complement strand
GCCTCAGCGGCGGCCTCAGCGGCGGAATGTGCGCGCCGGCCGGTGGTGTCCTGCTCGTCCTGAGTCTTCGGCGACGACGCCGTCGCCGTCGAGGGGTTGTCCGAAGAACTGTCCGAAGAGGTCGACGCCCTGGTCGACGAGGCAGACCCCGACGAGGCGCCATCGTCTGCCGAAGCAACGCTTTGACCGGAGAATATCGCTGCTCCGATACCGAGAGCGACCGCCAACCCACCAACCCGACCCACATAAGACCCCGATGTCACGGATCCCTTTTTACCCGCCGGCCCCGGCCTCTAATCGCGCAAACCCGTATCAGACTCGTTCAGATTGCGCCCACGGCAGCAAAGATCGAGTGGGCAGCGCCGAGGACGCAGCGTTACTGCATCACCAATTCCGATACTCGGGCCCTCACGCGGTAGAATTCGCCCCAGGTTGGCTCCCAGCCTTACGGAAACGTCACGACGGCGACCTTTTGTCCCTGCCGAGATTTCGACGTCAGCCGACCATCCAGATTTGTTTCCCCACCCCGGGGGTTTGGTGTCGCAAAGTTTCGTCGCATGTTTGGCGTGCGTCACAATCCGGGCCTCACCGGTCGCGCTTGGCGGGCCGTTGGCTTTCCAGCCGGTACAGTCAAGCCGTCTGACATGTCGCGACCCCTCGTTCCGATCGGATCGAGGACCGTCTGAAGTGGACCTGAGGAGAGCACGCAGTATCGCGGCCCACCAGCGGCCGACGACAGTCGAACTTCAGCGGCTCGCGCACCACCTCGTGGACCAGCGCCGTCCTGGCGGTCCGAGGGAACAGATCACAAGCGCCTTCACGCCAAGGCAATAGGGGCTTCCAATGAGCCGATTTACCGAAACCATGTATGCCAGCGCCCGCGGCAGCACCAAGGGCCTGATCACCGGGGAACCGCACGCGCCCGTCCGTCATTCGTGGGCACAGGTGCACGAACGCGCCCGCCGGGTGGCCGGCGGACTGGCCGCCGCGGGCATCGGACCCGGTGACGCGGTCGCGGTGCTGGCCGGCGCGCCGGTGGAGATCGCACCGACCGCCCAGGGCATCTGGATGCGCGGAGCGAGCGCGACAATGGTGCACCAGCCCACGCCACGCACCGACCTGGTGCGCTGGGCCGAGGAGACCACCGCCGTCATCAACATGATTGCGGCGAAGGCCGTCGTCATCTCCGACCCGTTCATGGCCGCCGCGCCGGTGCTGGCCGAACTGGGAATGACGGTGCTGACCATCGAGGAACTCCTGACCTACGATCCGATCGCACCGCTGAACGTCGGTGAGGATGCCGTCGCGCTGATGCAATTGACCAGCGGTTCCACCGGATCCCCCAAGGCCGTGCAGATCACCCACGCCAACATCGTCGCCAACGCGGAGGCGATGACGGTGGGCTGCAACTTCGACGTGGACACCGACGTGATCGTCAGCTGGCTGCCGTGCTTCCACGATATGGGGATGACGGGTTACCTGACGGTGCCGATGTACTACGGCGCCGAGCTGGTGAAGATCACCCCGATGGACTTCCTCAGCGATATTCTGTTGTGGCCCAAGCTCATCGACAAGTACCAGGGCACCATGACGGCCGCGCCGAACTTCGCCTACAACCTGCTGGCCAAGCGCCTGCGCCGGCAGGCCACGCCCGGGGAGTTCGACCTTTCCTCGCTGCGGTGGGCGTTGTCGGGTGCCGAGCAGGTGGACCCGCTCGACGTCGAGGATCTGTGCGACGCCGGCGCACCCTTCGGTTTGAAACCCGAGGCGATCATCCCGGCCTATGGCATGGCCGAGACGACGGTGGCGGTGTCGTTCTCCAAGTGCGGCGGCGGCATGGTCGTCGATGAAGTCGACGCCGACCTACTGGCCGTACTGCACCGCGCGGTACCCGCGACCAAGGGACACACCCGCCGACTCGTCGCCCTCGGCCTGCCGCTGACGGGCCTGGAGTTGCGTGTCGTCGACGAGGACGGTGCCGAGCTACCCTCCCGCGGCGTCGGTGTGATCGAGGTCCGCGGTGAGCCGGTGACCGCGGGCTACACGACCGTCGGCGGGTTCATCGCCGCCCAGAACGAGCGCGGCTGGTACGACACCGGCGATCTCGGCTATCTCACCGAACTGGGCGACGTGGTGGTGTGCGGACGTCTCAAGGACGTGATCATCATGGCGGGCCGCAACATCTACCCGACCGACATCGAACGCGCAGCCGGTCGCGTCAAAGGAGTGCGGCCGGGATGCGCCGTCGCAGTACGGCTGGACGCGGGACGCTCGCGGGAAACATTCGCGGTTGCAGTGGAGTGCAAGGACTTCGCCGACGAAGCCCAGGTGCGCCGGGTGGAACGTCAAGTCGCCCACGAAGTATTCGCTGAGGTCGACGTGCGGCCCCGCAATGTCGTTGTGCTCGCGCCCGGAACGATCCCGAAAACGCCGTCGGGCAAGCTGCGGCGTGCGCACGCATTGGCGCTGGTGAGCTGACACAACAGCCTATCGACGGCGCAACCGACGAGTAGCGTCATAGGTAACCATGGCTGACTATGACCCACAGCCCGGCCGGGCACCGCACGAAGATCTGTCCTCAGCGAGACGCGAGGCGGATGAGACAGACCTGCTTGCCGGCCTGCGCGGGGTTGCCGGGATGGTCGCTGATGCCGGCGGGCTAAACGAGTTGCTCGGAGCGGTGGCGACGTTCGCTACGCACGCGATTCCAGGGGTCGACGGGGCGAGCGTCGCACTGCTGGAACCCGACCACAGCACGCCGCCTATCCAGACGTGTGCGGCCACCGCAGAATTCGTCGGTGTAATCGACGGCGTCCAGTACCGGGAGCTGGGCGAGGGACCGTGCATCACGTGTATGCAGACCGGACGGGCAACCGTGAGCGGTTCACTGGGCAGTGACAACCGCTGGCCGCATTTCGGCGGCCGAGTTGCCCGGATGAGCGTGCACTCCGCGCTGTCCCTGCCGCTCGCCGTGCGCGGCGAGGTGCTCGGCGCGATCAACGCCTACGCCCGCACCCGCGACGCGTTCGGCGAGCATGCAGTGGCGCTGGGAACCCAGTTCGCCGGCCCCGCGGCGGTGGCGGTGCACAACGCACGGCTGCTGGCAAGTGCCCGCGAACGAACCGAGCATCTACAGCGGGCGCTGGCCAACCGCGCGGTGATCGATCAGGCGATCGGGATCATGCGCAGCCGGACGGGCGCCAGCGCCGACGAAGCGATCGAGCGGCTGAAGCGCATGAGTCAAGCCGAAAACATCAAGCTCGTCGTTCTCGCCGAGCGGTTGGTGACCGAGGCGGTGCGGCGCGCGAAGGCCCGCCACCGTCCCTAATACGTTGAGGACGCGGCGAATTCGGAGATCGCAGCCACCAGCGCCGGGCGAGTGTCGCGGTCGGTCATCAGCCGGCTCGCCACCTCGGTCAGGTGTTCAGAGTTGGCGTGTGCATAGGACCGCAGCAGCGTGAAAGCTTCCTCCACCTCGATATCGAGCGCCTGCCGTAGATATCCCTTCGCCTGTTCCACCACGACGCGACTGGCCAACGTGGCACGCAGCTGCGGCATGACGCTCGACGGCGTCGGCGCGTGATCCTGCAGGATCGCCACACACGCGATGTGTGCCAGGGTTTGAGCGACGAGAAGATCGGCAGCGTCGAGTTCACCGGGCTCGGAGCCGAACAATCCAAGCGCACCCAGGACGAGTCCGGCCGCGCGCATCGGGACAGCGTGCACCGAGCTGAAGCCGGCTTCCCGGGCCGCGGGCACGAATTCCGGCCACCGGTCGGCCTCGGCCTCCAGGTCGACGACCGAGATCGGCTGTCCGGTGGCGTAGCACTCCAAACACGGACCCTCATCGGCCTGCAGCTGGAAGATCTCCAAGTCGCGCGCCTGCTTGGTGGTGGCGGCCAGTAGTTGTAGCCGCTCGAGCGTGTCGGCGAGTAGGAATCCGGCGGCGGCCACCTCTACCAATTCGGCGCACCGCTCGGTGAGCTCGGTCAAAAGATCCATCACGTCGAAGTCGACGAGCAGGCTGTCGACAAGGGTGACGACGGCGTCGAGCACCCGCGTTTCGCGCGGGGCTTTGGTCATGTTGCCCTCCATCCTAGTTTTCGGGTTTGGCGCATCAGTGGGTGTCCAGCCTGAGCCGGCGTTCGAGAATGTCGCGGGCCACGTCGGTGGCCGGGCGGCCGGTTGCATACGCGTGCGCGCGCAGGCGTAGCAGCGCCTCGGCGGGCTCGATCTCCAGTTGGGCGACGATCATCCCGGTGGCTTGACTGACCTCGGCGCGCGACAGGGCGTGCAGCTCAGCCCAGGCGTTACTGCCCGGCGAGGCAACGGCTGCCTGCAGGTCGACATCCAAGAGGTCGAGGATCGGTATGCCGGCCAGCTCTGCGGCCACGGCGGCACCGGCCAGGTCGACTCCGTCGAGTTGACCTGGCAGCGAACGGAAGAAGTCGAGGGCACCGACATATTCGCCGGCGACAAGCAGCGGCATCGCAAACACACCCCGGATCTGTAGCTCCAGCATCGCCGGGCCATAGATGGGCCAGCGCTGATCGGAGGGGTCGGCGAGGTCGGATACCAGCACCGGCGCACGCAATGTCACCGACTCGATGCACGGTCCCTCACCGATGGTGAACTGGAGCTCGTCGTAGGTCTTCGCGTGCGCGCCGCTGGACCCCACTGTTCCGGTGTTGGCACCATCGAAAACCAGCGAGATCGCCGCCGCGTCGACGTCAAGCAGTGTCACGCACGCCTCACAGAGCCGGTCGGCGGCGTCGATACCACGCAGGCCGTCCACCGCAGCCAAGAGCTGTTCGCGAATTACCACATTCAACCGATCTGGTTTCCGGCCCCCGAGCGTGTCAGCCCCAGAACCCGTGCTTCTTCTTTTCATCACCGTCAACCTCGGCCCAGTCCCCGCTGGGATAGCTGATCAGCTCCGGGGCCCCGCTACGCACCACATCGAGGCTGCCGTCGCGTTGCTTAACGAAACTGTCATGGGTCCGCATGTATTCGTCGGTTCCGCCGCCGGGAAGCGTCACGGTAACTGTCATGGTCAAAGCCTTCGGTGTTGCCCGATGCCCGCATGATCACCGGTGATTGCTGCTTGCAAGTTGCGAACGATTGCGTCGCTCAGCGCACCCTCTCGGGGATCGAGTTCAGAACGTGCAGCACATGCACGGCAAGTTCGCCCGCCGCCTTGTCACCAAGCTTGGAGTGACCCCTGATGGTCTCTGTGACGAGCTCGACACGTCGGTCGTAGGGACTTCGGATCTGCGTTGGCGTCGCCATGGTGAATGTCCTTCTCAGTCGGGCATGTCTACTCGGAACCGAGTTGCCCGATAGCCCTTACGGTACGCCCTTGGGCGGCGATCGGGGTCAGGGGTGGCGTTTGGATGTCCGCTCACGCAACGCCGTCCGCAGTCCCCGCATCGCGCCGCTGGCCACCGCAGCCGGTGCAACGCCGGAAACAAACTTCTTCTCCGAGGCCGTCTCGGGGGCGTCGTCACTCGTGGCGACCAGGAAACGGTCCGGCAGCGCCAGCTTGTGGATGGTTCGCAACACCAGGAAGTACTGGCGCGCAAGCGAACTGCTGGTATACGGCAAATCGTACTTGTCGCATACCTGCCGGACCCGCACCGCGATCTGCGCAAGGCGATTGCTCGGTAGGTCGGGATAGAGATGGTGCTCGATCTGATAGCAGAGGTTGCCGCTGGAGAATGCCAGCAGTGGGCCGGCGT
>JAGQTR010000355.1:0-2232 GCA_020438915.1 Mycobacterium sp. | reverse complement strand
ATCACCACATAGGACCAGAAGTTTCGCAGCAGGTTGGCCGCCGCGTTCGCCGCCAGAGTTCTCCGCCAGCGGGATCGACTCAATGCCGGAACCAGCACGTAGTCCTTGACCGACTGGCGGGCGATCTTGGCCACAAACGCTTTTCTCGCCGCGGAAACCAACGCGGCGTCTGGTGCCAGTCGATCGCGCTCGGAGTGAATACCGTGCAGGCCGATGCCCCACTCGAAGATGCTGGCCAACAATAGGTTGCGTAGTGGCTGCAGTAGGTGTTCGGGTCTCCACGGCTCGTCGCGGGTCATCCGGATCACGCCGAAACCGAGGTCGTCGTCCACGCCGACGACGTTGCTGAACATGTGGTGGCGGTAGTTGTGTGAATATCGCCATTGCGACGACACCCCGACCATGTCCCACTCCCAGGTGCTCGAGTGGATTTCCGGGTCGTTCATCCAGTCCCATTGACCATGGCCGACGTTGTGCGCGATCTCCATGTTCTCGACGGACTTCGCGAACGCCAGCGCCGCCGTGCCCGCCACCCAACCGGCCCGCGATCGGCTGCAGCCGATCAGCAGCCGCGCAGCCACATCGAGAGTGCGCTGGAACCTGATGGTGCGTCGGATATAGGTCGCGTCAGACGCCCCGAGCGACTCCTCGATGTCGCGGCGGATGGCGTCGAGCTCCTGGCCCAAGGCCTCGATATCCACGTCAGTGAGATGCGCGTACGCACCGATGTCGGCAATGGCCAAGGCGCTGTCCTGTCGATGGGTCCGGAAGGTCGGGTGTGAGAGCTCTTGGGGGAACTCAACTGAAAATGCGGACCACCAGCCGATAGGGGTAGACAACGGCAGCTCGTCGGCGTTATCTACAGGTTAGTGAGGCCAACAGTCGGCGTCAACGCGACCGACCCCGGCCATCGCTGAGCCCGCTCGACACGCGGAGCGTAGTCTCGACGAAGTCCGGCCCCACCAGGGGCCCAAAGGGTCGAGGGGCCGGCGTCATGACAAGAAACGCTGAATCGCAATGCCTTTCGCTGGGTGTCCTGGCTCACTCCCGCAAGCCCGACGAACGTAGATTACCGATCCATCCGGCGCATTTTCCCAGGATCGACGCGCACCTCCCGGGCCATCGAGATCTCCGACGGTGTGGTGCGCAACCCCGCGATCCTGTCCTTTCAGGACCGTGACGGCGCCTACCCGCATCCGGTCCGGGTCAGCTGATCGACACCAGTTGGTCGATCGCGTCCCGGGGAAGCTCACCGTCGACCACGGCGGTCACCGCAAGCTTGTTCAGGATGATCGCGCCCTTGTGGTTATCCAAGAATGCGATATCGGCAGCATCGCGTCCGGTCGCGATCCGTACCAGGGATTGCCGGGGCGCCAACAGCGTCCCATCGACCACGCGCCATTGACCCTCGACGAATGCCTCCGCGACCGCGTGGAAGTCCATCGGGTACAGCCCCGGCGCATAGACCGAGACCACGCGGGCGGGCACGTTGACCGCGCGGAGCATCGCGACCACCAGATGGGCGAAGTCTCGACACACCCCGGCCCCGGAGAGCAGCGTGTCGACCGCGCCATCGATGGGGTCACTGGATCCGGGCACATAGCTCAGCCGGCCGCCCACCCAGCTGGACACCTTCTCCAACAGCGTCGTCGAATCGATATAGCTTCCGAATTCGGTTGCGGCGAAACCGTAGAACTTGTCGGCCTCGGCGTAGCGGCTGGGGCGTAGGTACATCGACAGGTCGTATTCGGTGACCGGGGCCGGGTCGGTCCGACCGTCGATGGTGGCGCCGTAATCGACCTTCAGGGTCCCCACCGGGGCATCCAATTTGTGGATCCGGTTGCCGTGCGTGCCGCTGATCTCCAAGGCCTGCACGGGTCTTCCGTTGAGAACGAACGACAACGACTCAGACACGTCGGTGTGGGGGTGCGGTGCGACCGCGATCTGGAACTCCAGTGTCGTCGGCGCGGTGATCTCGATCTCGAGCTCTGCGCCCACAACGCGTTTCATCTTCGTCCGGCGAGGAGGCGTTGTGCCAGGCGGATGTAGGCGCCGGCTACCGCCGACCATTCCATCTCCGGCGCCAACAGGCGGGCCTCGGCTGCCATCGACCCGGCCAGCCGCGGCTCGGTCAGGACCTGACGCAGCGCCGTGCACAACGCGTCCGGGTCGCCATGGTTGACGATGATTCCCGCTCCCCCGCAGAGTAGTTCGAGTGCGTGCGGGAAGGCG
>JAGQTR010000354.1 GCA_020438915.1 Mycobacterium sp. | reverse complement strand
TGGTGGTACCAACCCTTCCAACCCCCACCACCAACAACCAACTAGCAGAACAGCTTTGGGGTGGGGTGGGCAAAGCGGTCTTCGCCTACGAAACGTGGCGGTCTTCGCCTACGAAACGTGCCTGAACCGGCCTGCAGTCTCCTCGAAATCCCTTCGCCCGCAGCATAACCCCACGCAGCATGAAACAATGGGGCAAGAGGTTGAGCCTAGTACCAGGCTCTCCTCCCCCCGACCGGACGGCCGACGGAGCCGAGCAGCCAGAAGACGGCACCGATCACCAGTAGTACGACGCCGATGTAGGTCAAAAACGCCATACCGAACAGAAGACCCAGGATGAGCAGGATCGCGCCCAAGACGATCATGGCCACTCCATTTCTGTGAGTTGTGCAGTCAGTGAGTTACTGGCTGGGTTGCGGGATTTCGCAATGTGTGACTTTAGGATTGACTCCCGCATAGTTCAGCGGCCCCGCGACCACGGTGAGCGCGATGGTTCCCGCTGTTGCGCAGTTCGCATCACCGCCTTTGAAGTAGTCCCGCTGGAAAGCGGCGAAGACGCCGATTAACAACCAGACGAGCACTATGACTCCGAGTGCGCCTCGCATGCCATGCCTCCTCCGTCTACGCACCTCGCTGGCGCGCGTAGAAAGTGTTTTACCCGGCGGACAATTCCGATAAACCTCGACGCCGTCCCGTCAGCGGACAAAGGCGTCAGTGAGCCACGCGGTCATGGCCTTGAGCAGGACCGCACGGTTCTCCCGTTTGTCGATCTCGTGGCCGTCGTCGTCGAACAGCAGCAGTTCGGCACGCCGACCGGCTGCCCGTAGCGCTTCGCACATCTGCTCGGACTCACTCGGCGGGACATTGGTGTCATTGAGGCCGTGTACCAACAGCAGCGGCGCAGTCACCGCCTGCGCGCGAGGCAGCGGGGAGAGTTGTTCCAGCAGATCGCGATCGCTGATTGGGTGACCGTATTTGGGGTATGCCGCCGCGGCGATCCACTGCTCGGTGTTGCGGTACCAGGTGTTCAGGTCGCTCATGCCGCAGATGCTGATGCCTGCGGCGAACTCGTCGGGGTGAAAGGCCAATGCGGCCTGGGTCAGGTAACCACCGTAGGACCATCCGCAACAGGCGACCCGACCCGCCGGCGCGTGACCGTTGTCAACGAGAAAGCTCACCGCATCGGCCACATCGTCGATGGCGGCGAACCGCCGCTCCCGGTCGTCGGCGTGCATGAACGTACGTCCGAAGCCACCCGAGCCGCGGACGTTCGGCAGGAACACGCAGATTCCAGCTTCCAGCAGCGCCGGGAAGAACTCGTTGTATCCGGGCCTGCCCTGGCCCTCGGGGCCGCCGTGCAGAAACAGCATCGCCCCGATCGTCTCGACGCCATCCGGGGGTTTGAACAGCCAGCCGGTGTATTCCAAACCGTCGCGGGCGATGACGCGCTCGAGCGTGGGATCCTCGGCCAGTGGACCGCTGCTGGGTTCACGGTCGACGAGTTCCCACTCGCCGGTTCTCGGGTCGACCAGCTCAACCGTCGGCGGCTTGGACGGCCCCTCGACCGTCAGGGCCAGCATCGACCCACCGGCGCTGATACTCAGCTCGCTGGCAACCATGCCCGGCAGCGGGATCGGCTCGTGGAGCGTCTTGTCGGCGTACTCAAGGATCTGTAATTCGCTGGCGCCGTGGATATTCCACAGGATCGCCACGGTCGAGAGATCGTCGCTGACGGTGAATTCATCGATCTCATGCCCCGGCCGTTCGGCCAGCACCTGGTAGGACACACCGTCTGCAGTCGACGTCACCTCGATCAGCCGAGCGTGTTCGGTGCCGTTCTCACTGCGCACCAGTGCACGTATGTAGCCCTCGGTGCTGTTGTGCCCGTATTCCTTGGCCGGCCGATAGAGCTTGAGAATCTCGCCCTCCGGACCCGCGCGCAGCCTGCGCGGGCTGTGATCGTCGAGAATGATGCCGGTATCTGTGGTCGAACCGGGATCGAAAGGCAGCAGTGCGATTTCGGTGAGGCCACGCAACAGGATCAGGTCGCGGTAGCCGCGAGGGCCCACCCGCACCAATGACGCTCCAGCCCAGGCATCGACCAACCGGCCGCCGGAGCGGCGGTCCAGCACGGTCGTGGTTCCCGCCGACGGGTCTATCAGACATGAGCTGCCCACACCGTCTTCGCCGGTCAGAATCGCAGCGACCAGCGTTCCATCCCAGCCGATCAACTCGGCGGTGCCCTCCACGTCGGTGGGCCACTGATCGATTCTGCGGGCATCACGGTCATCGGGGTCGGTTGTCACCACCCAGATCTGGCTGCGTGTGCCACCGTCGGGGGCGACCTGGCAGGCCAACCAGTATCCGTCGGCCGAGTGCAGCACTCGCGTCACCGGACCGTCGACGGGTAACTCGACGTCGCGAAGAGAGCTCGCGCGCCACCCGCGCAGAAACCGCTGCACCGCACGCGGAAATCCGCCGTCGTCGACGAGGTGGGCGAACGCGGTGGCGTCCGGCGACATCGAAGCGCCGTAGACCCTGCGAACCTGGCTTGCCACGATGCTTGATTCTGCATGGTGTACCCGAGCGCCGGTGTTCGGGCCGCGGATCGGCACACTGAGCGGTCGCACAGGTACCCTGCAGCCATGAGGTGGCCATGACGGACCGCGGACGCGAGGAGCAATGGCGCTCCGGCACAGGTGATGAGCCGACGCAACAGTTCGGCTATGACTACCCCGGGTATACCGATCCGGCTTATGCGAGTCAGGCGCCGTACGGGCCGCCCTATCAGCCGCCCCCGTCCCGCCCGACCGAGCGCCTGCCTGCGTATTCACCCTATGGCTACGACCCATCCGCAACGGGACAGTACCCGCCGCAGTATCCGCCGGGTCCGGGCGCCGAACCGCCACCGCCCGATGACCCGAAGGCTCCGCGCTGGCTGTGGATCCTCGCCGCGGTCGCGGTGGTCACGGTCGTCGGCCTGGTCATTGCTCTGGTGATCGTGAACAGCTCCAGGCAGGACACCGTGGTGGCGCCCCTGCCCGCGCAACCCGAACCCGGTTTCTCCACTCCAAGCGCGACGCCACGAACTCCGACCACGACATCACGGACCCCTTCCACACCCATCCTTCCGCTTCCGACGTCGCCGTCGTCGCCGTCGCGGACTCGACCGACAGACACCACCGCCCGCGGCGCGACCGATAGCGTCGTCTACACCGTCGAGGGCAGCGGTCGCGTCATCAACATCACCTACGTCGACTCCGGAGGCCTGCTGCAGACTGAGTTCAACGTGCTGCTGCCCTGGAGCAAGCAGGTGTCGTTGGCCGAGCCCGCCGAGGGGTCGGCCAGCATCAGCATCATCAACGTCGGGCGGGAGCTGACGTGTTCGATCACAGTGAACGGCGTCGAGGTGGAGCAGCGGACCGGCGTCGGCCTGACCATCTGCGCCGCGCCCGGCTAGAGAACGGCTAGAGAGGAACCCCGGGACGCACGCGGGCGTGCGGCGCCTGTACCGCCAGCATCGCCAGCAAGCCCAGCAAAAGTACGACCATCAGCCCGCCCATCCCGGCGCGGTCGGCGCCGAAGACGTCGATGAAGATTGCGAACAGCGCCGGCGCCAGGAAGGTCGCCGCCCGACCCGCCATCGTGTAGAGACCGAACGCGACGCCTTCCTTGCCGTGGTCGGCCATCCGCAGCATCAGTGTTCGCGCCGAGGACAGGGTCGGTCCGATGAACAGGCACAGCGCCAGGCCGCAGGCCCAGAACACCGCCGCCCCCGAAAGCGCCATCAGCGTGGTGCCGATGATGATCATCGCGGTCAGCGACACCAGGATCACCCGTTTGGAGCCGATCCGGTCATCGACGTGTCCACCCACCACCGCGCCAGTCGCCGCGACCACGCTGGCAGCGACACCGAACAGCAAAACGTCGGCCTGCGACACCCCGTAGACGTTGACACCGAGGATCGCACCGAATGTGAACACACCGGCCAACCCATCGCGGAACACCGCGCTGGCGCCCAGGTAGTAGACGAAGTTGCGGTCGCGACGCCACTCGGCGCGCACCTCGGTCCATAGTCGGCGGTAGGCGGCGAGCACCCGCACACGTTGTGGTGCTTCCCCGGTGTCCGGGGCAGGAACGGTCACGAGCAACGGCAGGGCGAACAGCCCGAACCACGCGGCGACCAGCAGCATCGCCGCCCGCACATTCTGGCCGTCGGCGATCGGCAGATCTAGCAGGCCGCGGGTGTCACCATCACCGGAGATGAAGCCCAGATACACCACGAGAAGGGCGAGGACACTGCCGAAATATCCCAATGCGAGTCCGAATCCAGATATCCGCCCGGAGTTCTGCGGGGTCGACAGCTGCCGCAGCAGCGCGTTGTACGGGACGGTGGCCAGCTCGCTGCAGGCGGCGGTGCAAGCCAGCAGCGCCAGACCGGGCCACATATACCGGTGATCGTCGCGGATCAGGCTCATCGATGCGGTCAGCACCACGACCAGCCCGGTCAGTGCGGCCAGAACCCGACGCCGCCGCGCCGGGGCTTCGACCCAGATGCCGGTCACCGGCGCCATCAACGCGACGACCAGCCCGGCCAGCGTCAGCGCACGCCCCAACCAGCTGGCGGGGCTGGTATCGCCGGGCAGGTCGTCGCCGACGGTGTTGGTCAGGTACACCGAGAACACGAACGTCACGACAATCGCGTTGATCGCCGTCGCACCGAAGTCCCACAGCGCCCACGCCAGTACCCGAAACCGGGTCGCGGCCACCGCCGAGGTCCGGACCGGAGGCCGCAGCTCGCTCATGAACGCCCACGATATAGTCCGGCTCATGCCAGTACCCGCTCCCAGCACCGATGCCCGGGCTGTCGTCACCGGCGCGTCGCAGAACATCGGCGAGGCACTGGCCGTCGAGCTCGCCGCGCGTGGCCACAGCCTGATCATCACGGCTCGACGTGAGGAAGTGCTGACCGCGCTCGCCGAACGGCTGCGGGAGCGGTACGGCGTGACGGTGGAAGTGCGCGCCGTCGACCTCGCCGACCCCGACCGACGCGACGAGTTGTGCCAGGAGTTGGCCACCCGCAACATCTCGATCCTGTGCGCGAACGCGGGCACCGCGACGTTCGGTGCGGTGGCCACCCTCGATCCGGCCGACGAACGCAAGCAGGTCCAGCTCAACGTGCTCGGTGTGCACGACCTTGTGCTGGCGGTGCTGCCCGGCATGGTGGCACGGGGAGCGGGCGGCATCCTGATCTCCGGATCAGCAGCGGGGAACTCGCCGATTCCAAACAACGCCACCTATGCGGCGACGAAGGCGTTCGTGAACACCTTCAGTGAATCTCTGCGGGGTGAACTGAAGGCGGCGGGCGTGCATGTCACGGTGCTGGCGCCAGGGCCGGTGCGCACCGAGCTACCCAACCCCGACGAGCAGTCCCTGGTTGAACGACTGATCCCCGACTTCCTGTGGATCTCCACCGAGTACACCGCAAAGGTCTCTCTCGATGGTTTGCAGCGCAACAAGATGCGTGTGGTCCCCGGCGTCACATCCAAGGCGATGTCGGCGGCCAGCGGGTATGCGCCACGCTCGATCGTCGCGCCCATCGTTGGCGCCGTCTACAAGAAGCTCGGGGGCGACTAGCGCCTGCGCTAGCGCCGCACCTTCAGCACCGTAACCGGCGGCGATCTGCTGTGCAGGCGAAGCTGTGGGCTCCGAGGTCATGCGTCGAACCCTACTGGTCTCAGTGGTCGGCAACGCCGATAGGCGGATGTGGACAGTCTTGGAGCTCCCTGGGGCTTACTGTTGAACGTTGTGCGTGACGAACTGGTATGGATCGACTGCGAAATGACCGGCCTTGACCTCAAGTCCGACCTGCTCATCGAGATCGCGGTGCTGGTGACTGATTCCGAGCTCAACGTGCTCGGTGACGGCATCGACGTCGTCATTCACGCACCCGACGACGCGCTGTCGTCGATGATCGACGTCGTGGCGCAGATGCACACCAAGTCCGGCCTCATCGAGGAGGTGCGTGCGTCCACCGTCGACGTGCCGACCGCCGAGGAGATGGTGCTCGACTACATCCGCACGCATGTGCCCCAGGCCAACACCGCTCCCCTGGCGGGCAACTCCATCGCCACCGATCGCGGCTTCATCGCACGGGACATGCCCAAACTCGACGACTATCTGCACTACCGGATGATCGACGTGAGTTCGATCAAGGAATTGTGCCGTCGCTGGTACCCGCGGATCTACTTCGGTCAGCCGGCGAAGGGCCTCGCACATCGCGCGCTGGCTGACATCCACGAGTCGATCCGTGAGCTGCGTTACTACCGCCAGACAGCCTTCGTGACCGCGCCTGGGCCATCAACCAGCGACATCGCGGCCATCGCCGCCGAAATCGGGCCACCCGCCGCCGCGGGCGGACAGCACAATTCGGCTCCCGAGGGTTCCAGCGGCTAGTATCGACGACGCCGCGCACGCGGCAATGGTGGCTGTAGTTCAG
>JAGQTR010000353.1 GCA_020438915.1 Mycobacterium sp. | reverse complement strand
GCAGCCCTCGACCAGGAACTCGACCGGGTGGGTGTGATCGCCGGCGCGTCGGTGTATCCGTTCGCGTGGAACGTGCTGCTGGCCGCCCGCACCGGCCAGCTACGCCGTGGCGGCGATAATGCCACTGGGCAAGCCGGCGCCAGATCGTCAAGCTGACCCGCAAACCCGTCCGGGAGTTTGCTACTCGTGAGCGCTTCGACGGCGAGTCTCTATAACGCCCGGCTCACCCCGTGAGACCTTGAATGAGTGACGGTCACCTTGGGCTACGCCACCGCCTCCGGCACCGACCAGGACCTCGACGAACAGCTCGCCGAGCTCGCCAGCGCGGGCGTCGAGCGACGACGGATCTTCACGGACCGGACATCGGGATCGGCGGACAAGTTGCGTGCCGGGTTGCTGGCATTGCTCAGTTATGCCCGCTCCGGCGACGTCGTCACCGTGGTGGCGCTCGAAAGGCTGGGCCGGTCCGCAACCGAGGTCACTCAGACCGTCGCCGACCTCACCACCCGCGGAATCACGCTGCGCTGCCTGCAGAATGGGCTCGACACCGCCACCGCCAGCGGCCGGGTGGTGGCCAGGGTTCTCGCCGATCTGGCTGCCTTCGACGCCTCTCGACACACCGGAACCGCACGCTAGTCGTGATTGTGGGCCTCAGGCCTGGCGGCCTTCGCTACGCCCGACTACTCAGGCCTGGCGGCCTTCGCTGCGGCCTTCGCTTGCTTCTTGTACTCCCGCACCTTCACCAGCGATCCGGCATCCTTGACGTCCGCGACCGACATGTGTGCGCCCGCCGTGCCATAGTCGCCGGCGGCCGCTCGCCAACCCTTCGGCGTCACGCCGTACTGCTTACCCAGCAGCGCGAGGAAGATCTTCGCTTTCTGATCGCCGAACCCCGGCAACGCTTTGAGTCGCCGCAGTACCTCCGCCCCGTCGGGCTCTCCCGCCGTCCACAGCGCAGCGGCATCGCCTCCGTACTCATCGACGATCGCCTGGGCCAGTGCCTGCACCCGCTTGGCCATGGAACCCGGAAACCGGTGTATCGCAGGCGTTTGCGAGCACAGCGCGGCGAACTCGTCGGGGTGGTAGTCCGCGATCGTCCGGGCGTCGAATCCACCGATGCGGTCATCGATCTTCTTCGGGCCGCCGAACGCCACCTCCATCGGTATCTGTTGATCAAGACACATTCCCACCAGCAGCGCGAACGGGCTGGACTCCAGTAGTTGGTCGGCCTCAGGATCTTGGGCCAGGCAGAGCTTTCCGGTCATAGACAAACCCTATCCGGGGCCCAATACTTGCCGGTGCTGCTCCTGAGCTTTGTGATGCCTCGCGGGCGTTCGGGTGACCAGCGATCTACGCGTGGCCTGGGGTTGGCACTCCGGGACCGCCGCTGTCGATGGTTGCGCCGACGCGGATGACCATGTTGCGGCCCGCCCGCTTGGCTTGATACATCGCGGCGTCGGCGCGGGCCAACACCGAATCGGCGGATTCACCGGGCTCGGAGAGCACGGCCCCGATACTCAGCGAAACACGAATGATGTTGCCGTCGTGGTGGATCGGATCGGCGACGCGACGCCGGATTTTTTCGGCGGTCTGAACCACGTTGTCGAGGCTGTGCTGGTGGGGCAGCAGCACCAGCAACTCGTCACCTCCGATGCGACCCACCGTGTCTGCCTTACGGATGCATTCGTTGATCCGGGCCGCCAGGGTGGCGAGCACCACGTCACCGATGATGTGGCCCCAGGTGTCGTTGACCGTTTTGAAGTGGTCGACGTCGCAGAACAACAGGCCGAGTTGAGAACCGGGGGCTCGGCGGTCGGCCAGCGTCGCCTGGAGCCGGGCATAGGCCTCGCCGTGGTTGGCCAGCCCGGTGAGGGCGTCCACCCGGGCCAACCGCTGCAGCCGGCGCTCCGCATCGATCTGCGCATCGATGTCGCGCGCTGCAAGGATCAATCCATCGGTGTCGCCGTCACCGTCGATGGAGGGCTTTCCGCGCGCCTCAAACCAGTGATAACGGCCGTGGATATCTTGAGCTCGGGCACGTACCGTGGCCGAATTGCCGTCGGCGATCGTTTGCAGTGTGGATGCGACGCCGTTGAGGTCGTCGGGATGAATGCGACGTCGGAAGTCCTGACCGATCCAATCTTGATTCGGCCACCCGAGCGCGACCTCGACCGACGGCGAGATCCACACGACCACGGCACCGTGCAGGTACGCCACGATGTCGACGGCATTTTCGGCGATCAGTTGATAGCGCCGTTCGACCTCGGCATTCTGGCTGCGCAGCTGCTGCCTCTCGTTCAACAGTCGGTGCTCGCGAAGGCCGTAGTAGAACGCCACACTCGCGACGATCACGGTGCCCACGGCTATCGAAATGACCCGCTCGGCTTCCGGGCCCACGCCCAGAGCCAGCAAAATCAACCGCATCAGCCCGACCAGGATCGGCAGTGCGGCGATGATGCCGACCATCCGCACGAGTGGCCACCGGTCGGGTCGGGCCAGTAGCCAGGCCACCGGGTTGCGGTCCGGACGCACCGCAAACGTTGCAGCCACCAACAGCAAAAGGCTTACCGCTGCCGGGATCGATTGGCGCACTATCAGCGAATTCGCACCGAACAGGTGGGCCAGCGCCGTGACGATCGGCACGGTCGCCGCGGCTGCCAGGCACAACGACCAGATAACCCGGCTCCACCGGCGATCCACTCTGGTCAGCGTGACCGCGACCGCCAGTAGCAGCACCGACCACGCTGTCTGCAGGCTCGGACGACGGCCCGGGAACGTATCCGGCAGCGTGCGCACCGCCTCCCGGAACAACACATCATCGAGACCGAAGGGGTTACCGGTCGCGTACTCGGCGAGGAACACCGCAGCCAGAACGCCGGCGGCGGCCGCGGCTGCACACCCGATCCACGCCCGCGCCAATGAGGGACGCCCCGATTGAATGAGGATGCCCACGGCCAATATGGCTACCAACACCACGGTCCACGGCGTTATCGACGGCCAATCGGGAAGAATCCGCGTCAACCCGTGGGCACCTGTCGCCCAGCCCACCCACGCCAACGCGCTGATAGCGAGCACCGCCGCGAGGCCGACGTAGCCACACCACGTCGACACCGTTTGTTGTCGTGAGATCGCGGTCGGTCTGTCTATCGCCATCCCCCCCAACGGGTTTGACGCAGCATCTCCGACACCAGCTTTCGATGCCGGCGTGCGGTCGCAGTCAAGTCAGGCTCCCAGGCTCTCGCGGCCGCCCGACTTCCCTAGCCGCTCTTTCGGCGGAACTCGCGACGGTTCTCGACGGGGCCGTGGGTGCGTGGCTGCTTGGCCCCACCGTCGGTATGCGCAGATCCGGCGGCCGACTTGGCCTTCTTGCGTTCCAGCGCCTCCCGGAACTTACGTTTGGTGTCGTCTGAAGAATCAGAAGACCCCGCCGATCCCTTGGATGTCATGAGCGGATCGTAGTCGCTTACCGCCGTCCAGGCGGCATACCGTAGATGTGCGAGATCGGCAACGTCATCAACACCCGCCGGTCGTCGACCATCGCCCTGCGATAGTCGTCCCAGTCCGGATGCTCACCGGCAATCTCGCGGTACAGCGCGACCAACCCCTGCACCGTCGCGTCAGCCGGGTCGGCGGCCGGAGGGGTCAGGACGGCATCCCCCTCGGCGACCGCGTAGGACCAGCCGTCGTCGGAACTGACGTGCAGTGCGGCGCGGGGATCACGACGAAGATTGCGTGTTTTGGCCCGCGGCTCGGTGATCGACACCGAGATTGTCAGCGCGCGGGGATCGAAGTGGTAGGAGACGTTGGACAGCTGCGGTCTGCCGTCGCGCTTGAGCGTGGCCAGCACGCCCAGCGAGTTCCCGGCGATCACCGCCAGCAGCTTGTCGTCGAACACATCGCGGGTCATGCCACGAGCCTACGGCTCCTTCCGGTTCTGGGATGATCGCACAATGCTGGGGTTCGGCTGATGACGCGCTATGCCGCGTTTCTTCGCGGAGTGAACGTGGGCGGGGTCAACCTGAAGATGGCCGCCGTCGCGCAGGCGCTGCAAGCGGCCGGATTCGCGAACGTCCAGACAGTACTGGCCAGCGGCAACGTTCTGCTCGACAGCCGATCTGGAACGGCCACGGTCAGGAAAACGGCCGAGCAGGTGTTGCGTGCCGAATTCGGTTACGACGCCTGGGTGCTGGCCTATGAGATCGACGAGGTCGCAGCGATTTCGGCGGCGTACCCGTTCGACAGAGACGTCGCCGACCAGCATTCCTACGTCACCTTCGTCAGTAACGCCGATGCCTTGGCCGAACTCACCGAGCTCGCCGAACACCCCGGCGCCGGCGAGAAGATCAAACCCGGGAACTCAGTGATTTACTGGCAGGTGCCGCGCGCGTCAACCCTGAACAGCACCATCGGCAAAACGATGGGTAAGAAGCGCTATAAGTCGTCGACCACCACGCGGAACCTGCGCACAATCGACAAAGTTCTCCGCGTGAGCGCAGACTCCACAGGGATCCAGTGAGGAACCAGATGACCGGAAAGCACATCGTCGACCTGACCGGGGTGTCCGAGACCGCGTTGTTGACGCTGTTGGTCCGCGCGAAGGAAGCGATGCGGCCCGACGCGATCCTCCACGACCCCATGGCGATCCAGCTGGTCGAATCCATCGACTACGACTTCGCCAAATTCGGGTTCACCCGGCGTCAGGACATGGCGCTGCGCGCGCTGGTGTTCGACAAGCACACCGCCCGGTACCTGGTCGACCATCCGCGGGCCACCGTCGTCGCGCTCGCCGAGGGACTGCAGACGAGCTTCTTCCGGCTCAATGCCTCCGCTGACTGCGGCGACCAGTTCCGGTGGCTGACCGTGGACCTGCCACCGATGATCGAGCTGCGCCGTAAGCTGCTCCCGACCTCCGAGCGGGTGCAGATGTGCGCGCAGTCGGCTCTGGATTTCGGGTGGATGGATCAGGTGGACACGTCTGACGGTGTGTTCATCACCGCCGAGGGCCTGCTGATGTATCTGCAACCCGATGAAGCATTGGCACTGATCTCCGAGTGCGCCGCGCGGTTTCCCGGCGGCCAGATGATGTTCGATCTGCCGCCGACGAGCTTCGGCGCGCTGGCCCGACGCGGAATGCGAACATCGCTGCGCTACCGGGTACCGCCGATGCCCTTCACATTGTCGGTCACCGAGGCCGCAGAGCTGGTCAACACGATTCCCGGCGTACGGGCGGTCCATGACGTGCCGAGCGAACGCGGGCGCGGCACCGTGCTCAACGCGCTGCTCTGGACGGTTACGCGCATCCCGATCTTGGACCCACTGCGGCCGGTGATCACCCTGCTGGAGTTCGGCTGATCAGTCGAACGCCGTCTCCAGGTAGCGCAGCGCCTCGTCCTTGTCGACACCGAGCGCACGCGCCGCCGAGACAAACGCGTTGGCGGCGGCAGCCATGGCGACATCGGCGGGATCGGAGCGCGCCACAAAGGTGCCGAAGCGGCCCCGGGTTTCCAGCACGCCCGCCGCTTCCAACTCGCGGTATGCCCGGGCCACGGTGTTGACCGCGAGGTTGACCTGTCCGGCCAGCTCACGGACCGTCGGTAGCCGGGTTCCCGGGGTGAGCCGCCCGTCCCGGATATGACCGATGATCTGCAATCTGAGCTGGTCGAACAACGGACCGCCACTGTGCGGGTCTACACGCACCCAATCCGCCAATTCGGACACGTGCCCAGTATCACCCACTACGGCTAGTTTGGTGGGGTGCAAGTGACGGTATTCAGCGGGGCGGGGATCTCGGCCGAGAGCGGCGTCCCGACATTCCGCGACGTCGAAACCGGCCTGTGGGCCAAGGTCGACCCGTATGAGATCTCCAGCGCAGAGGGCTGGCGGGATCACCCGGAGCGGGTGTGGGCCTGGTATCTGTGGCGTCACCACATGATGCGGGCCGTCGCGCCCAACGACGCCCACCGCGCCGTCGCAGCGTGGGAAGACTACGCCGAGGTACACGTGGTAACCCAGAACGTGGACAACCTGCACGAGCGCGCCGGCAGCAACCGGGTGCACCACGTCCACGGCAGCCTGTTCGATTTCCGCTGCGACCTCTGCGAATCCGAATACACCGACGCGGTCCCCGCGATGCCCGAACCGGTCGATGCGGTCGCACCACCCCGCTGCGCGTGCGGCGGGTTGATCCGGCCCAACGTGGTGTGGTTCGGCGAAGCACTGCCCGATGACGCCTGGCAGCAGTCGGTGAGCGCGGTGGTCAATGCCGACCTGGTCGTGGCGGTCGGCACGTCCTCGATCGTCTATCCGGCGGCGGGTTTACCCGAACTGGCGGTGGCCAGGGGGACGCCGGTGATCGAGGTCAACCTGGAGCCCACCCCGCTGTCGAAGAATGCGACGGTCACCCTGCGCGAGTCGGCGGCAACCGCGCTACCTGGGCTGTTGCAGCGGCTGCCGGCACTGCTGAACTAAAGGACTGTCGCGGTCAGGCGGGTTTGACCGCAACACCGATCGCAAACTCGGCCACCGGGATCGGCACCCACGCGGGCAACGTCCACTCGCGGCGGGCACCGGTCACACTGAACCCGGCGCCGAGGATGGTGTCCTCGGTGTGGCGGTGGGTGTGGCAGTTTCCCGCTATCCGCGGCCAGATCGTGGCGTCAGCCAATCTCTGTAACCGGGCACGCGGCCCGACGCCGGCGACGTGTTCCAGGTAGCGAAGCTGACCACCGGGACGCAGCAGCGAATACAGTTGACCGACAACCTGTTCCGGATCCTCGACCGAACACAGCACCAGTGAGCAGACCACAGCGTCGAACTCACCGCCCTCGGTGAATTTCTCGACGGCGCCCGGCTCGATCGTGACCGGTATCGGTGCGGTGGAAGCTGCGGCTGCGGCCCGTGTCGCGAGCCTGCGCTCGGGTTCGACGGCGACCACCTCGGTGACCGTGTCGGGGTAGAACGCGAAGTTGGTTCCGGTGCCGGCGCCGACCTCCAGAACCCGGCCCGACAGCCCGGCCAGGTTCTCTCGTCGCAGCCGGCGCAGTGACTCGGGCTCCCGCGAGGACATCGCAATCCACAGTCGTGCGAAAAACGGGTGATCAATGGCGTCGCTCATCTGCGACCTCCTTCAGCCAGGCCGCCGTCTCGCGCGGCGAATCGGTGGGCCGGATGGCCCCTGACACGATGTGGCCGCAACACAGCGTCTGCAACACACGATCGGCGAATTCCTCGACATCCCCCCACGGCAGGTAGGGACGTGAGATGAGCAGTGCCGCAACGCCGTGGGCCGCAGTCCACAACTCCAGCGCCAGGGTTGTCGGGTCCACCGGTGGATAGATCCCTTCGGCGATCAAGGCTTCTACCGAGGTTCGCATGTGCACGAAGGCCGAACTGTTCAGCGTGATGTCGACATCGCTGCCTGGTTGGCACTGCTCCATCGTCGCAATACGGTACAGCTCAGGCGTTTTCAGCGCGAACCGGACATAGGCCACACCCTGCGCGCGCAGCACGTCGATGGCTGACGCACCGCCCTCACCCGCCTGCCCGGCGACCTCCTGCATCTCCTCGTCGAGTTTCTCGAAATAGCGCACGCACACCGCGTCCAAGAGCGCGTCCTTGTCGGCGAAGTGCAGATAGATCGACGGTGGTGTCACTCCGACCTGCTGCGCCACCTGTCGAATCGAAACCGCTTTGGCATCGCCGGTTTCCAGCAGCAGCTCGGTTGCCGCGTCGAGAATCTCGTCGCGTAGTTGATCGCCTGATCCCCGGGGGGCGCGGCGCCGGCGAACCGTCACGCTAACCTGCCCGCGACGTGATCGGGTGCCCGGCCACGCGAGTGCCGGGCAGGTCGTCGAGGGCGTTCTCACTGGGGCCGATTCGCTTATGCAGCTTCGCCAGCGGCTTGGGAGCCCACCAGTTCCAGCGGCCCAGCATATGCATGAACGACGGCACCAACAGCATTCGGACCAGGGTCGCGTCGGCGAGGATCGCCAGCGTGAGGCCGACGCCGAACATACGCATGAACGCCACCTTGGCCGCGATCAGCGCCGCGAACGAGATCGACATCAGCAGTGCCGCGGCCGTCACCACCCGACCGGTTCGGGCCAGCCCCAGGGCGACGCTCTCGTCGTTGTCCGCGGCGGTCTGGTCCGACTTCAGCCAATACTCCCGGATCCGGGACACCAGGAACACCTCGTAGTCCATCGACAAGCCGAAAGCGACGCAGAACAACAGCACCGGCATGTTGGCCACCAGCGTCCCGGTCGGCGTGGTGCCCAGCGCCCCCAGGTGGCCTTCCTGAAAGATCCAGACCAGTGCCCCGAATGCGGCAGTGAGCGATAACACGTTGAGCACCAGAGCTTTCAGCGGCAGCACCACACTTCCGGTCAGCAGGAACAACAGCACGAACGAGATCGCGGCGATGACGGCGAGCACCATGGGCAGCCGCGAGGTGATCGCGCCGGCGCTGTCCCGGTTGACCTGGGCGAGACCGGTCAACTGCACCTCGTGGCCCGCAGGCGCGGCGAGGGCATGCAGCCGGTCGAGCTGAGCTTCGGAGGCCTGGGTGAACAGCGGCGCCGAACTGGCCACGGTCAGGAACGCGCTGCCGTCGGCGAAGCCGGCCGCCGCGGCGGGCGGTCCGACCAGTGCGCCGTCGACGAATGTGCCGCCCGGTGCGGACACCGAGGAGACATCGTCGACGCGGGAGACCTCGGCGGCGTAGTCATCGAGATCCTCCGGGGTGACCCCTTCGGTGCTGGGCAGCACGACCGTGACGTTGGTGGAGGTGTCGACGGCGAAGTCGCTGCGCAACTCGTCGCCGATCTCACGCGCGGATGCCGAGGGCGGGAGCACACGGTCGTCGGGGAAGCCCCACTTGGCGCTGAGGAAGGGCGCGCCCAGCAGCAGCAACAGCGCGACGACGGCGAATCCGATCGGAATCGCGCGCCGCATCACGTACTTCGTCGACCGGTACCAGAACATCTGCTCGACCGGCTTGCGTGCCGGCTCCGGCCTGCCCAGGATTCGACGGACCAGCCTGCGCACATCGAGTGAGTCGAGCCGGTCACCGGCCAGCACGATCGCCGCCGGAGCCACCACGATCGCCGCGAGCGCCGCGAATCCGACCACGGCGATCCCCGCATAGGCGAATGACTTGAGGAAGTACATCGGGAATAGCACCATCGCGACCATCGACAGCGCCACCGTCATCGCCGAGAACAACACGGTGCGACCCGCGGTGACCATGGTGCGCACCAGTGCTCGGTGGCGGTCTGCGCGTCCGATCGGCCCCGCAGAGTCGGTGCGGTCGGCCAGTTCGTCACGGTATCGGCTGATGATCAGGAGCGTGTAGTCGATCGCCAGCGCGAGACCCATCGCGATCGACAGGTTCAAGGCGAAGATCGAGACGTCGGTGACCATCGTGACGGCACGCAGCACCGCCATCGAGCCCAGGATCGCAAATGCGCCGACAGCCAGGGGCAACGCCGCGGCGAGCAGCCCGCCGAAGACCCACACGAGCACAACGAAGCTCAGCGGAATCGCGATGGATTCCATCATCAGCAGGTCTTTTTCGGTCTGGGCGTTGATCTGCACATAGGTCATCGCGACCCCGCCGGCCCGCACCGTCACCCCGTCACGGTCGTGGACGAGTTCCTCGGCGAGCGCCTTCGCGTGCCGCTGGGCGCCGCTTTCGCCGCCGGTGATACCCGCGACGATGAGCCCGGTCTTGCCGTCCTTGCTGATCAGCGCCGGGCGCGCAGCCGGCGGCGCCGTCCATGCCGAGGTCACACCCGCGACATGCGGGGATTTGGCCAACTCGGCGGCGATGTCGGTACCGACTGCCCGTGCCGCGGCTCCCTGGACACCGTCACCTGCATCGGAGGTGACGCTGATCAGCAGCTCCATGTCACCCTGGCCGAACTTGTCGACCAGTAGCGCGTTGGCACTGGCGGACTCCGACGTCGGATCCTGGAAACCGCCGGCGGACAGGTGTTGGGCGACGGGCACGCCGAAAACACCGCAACCCACCATCAACAGCAGCGCCGTGAGCAGGATGCGACGCGGCGCCGCGATGGCCAAGACAGCGATGCGCTGCAACACGAGTGGACGTCCCCTCCGGATGGTCGCCAGATACCGCCGCTAAGTTATCAGTGATAACTTAGCGGGGCCAGCGCCCCACCCGACAGGTTTCCCGACGGCGTGACGGCTACTCGCCAGTAGCGAACGGACCCTACTGAGCGGTAAGAATTGCCACCATATTGCGAAACGCGACTCAATGAATCCTTAATAGCGGTGGTTACTGTCGAGTACATGTGGATCGACGACACCAGTGCAGATGTCATCAAGGTTGACTTCGATGCTCTCTACCACGGCGACGTCCTGGTTGAGGGAATCACCTCGGAGCAGCTCGACGACGAGCACATCCTGCCCACCGCAGTGTGACCGAACGCGCGCCCACTCCGGCGCGCGTTCCGCACCTAAACGGCGGCCGTCTCGATTTCCGGCGCCACCATGCCCGCCAATCGATCGTTGATCAAGGTTTGGGCCTCGCCGACAATTCGTGAAACCAGATCTCCGACCGTCGGGATGTCGTTGATCAGTCCCATGGCCGTGCCCACGCTCCAGATCCCTGCCTCGATGTCACCCTCGTCGAAGACCCGACGCCCGCGCACGCCGGCCACCAGGTCCTTGACATCCTCGAACTGACCACCGTCTTTGAGGACCTCCACCACCTCGCGTGAGACCGTGTTGGAGGCCACCCGCGCGGTGTTGCGCAGGCTGCGGAAGATCAGCTCCGTGCCCCGCTCGTCGCCGGCGACGATGGCTTCCTTGACGTTTTCGTGAATGCAGGACTCGACGGTGCACATGAACCGCGAACCCATGTTGATACCGTCGGCACCCAGCGCCAGCGCGGCAACCAGACCCCGGGCATCAGCGAATCCGCCCGAGGCGATCATCGGAATCTCGACCTTGTCGGCTGCGGCCGGAATCAGCACCAGGCCCGGAATATCGTCCTCGCCGGGGTGGCCGGCGCATTCGAAGCCGTCGATGCTGATGCCATCCACGCCGAGGCTCTGAGCCTTGACCGCGTGCCGCACCGAGGTGCACTTGTGCAGCACCTTGATGCCGTTGTCGTGGAACATCGGCAGATGTGGGGCCGGGTTGGAACCCGCGGTCTCCACGATCTTGATGCCGGCGTCGACGATCACCTTCCGGTACTCGTCATACGGTGGCGGGTTGATCGCCGGAAGGATGGTCAGGTTGACACCGAACGGCTTGTCGGTCAGATCCCGGGTCTTGGCGATCTCGTTGGCCAGATCGGCCGGCGTGGGCTGAGTCAGCGCCGTGAGAAAGCCCAACGCACCCGAATTCGCCACCGCAGCAACCAGTTCGGCGCGGCCAACCCATTGCATGCCGCCTTGGGCGATCGGATGCTCGACACCGAAGGTCTCGGTGAACTTCGTTTTCAGCGTCATGTCTACCTCGGGGCCATCCGGATCGCGCCGTCCAGGCGGATCACCTCACCGTTGAGCATCGGGTTCTCGACGATGTGCACCGCCAGGGCGCCGTATTCGTCGGGGTCACCCAAGCGAGCCGGATGCGGCACCTGCTTACCCAGCGACGCCTGGGCCTCCTCAGGAAGCCCGCCGAGCAACGGTGTCTTGAAAAGTCCCGGCGCGATCGTGACGACCCGGATGAGCTCGCGGGCCAGATCGCGCGCGATCGGCAGCGTC
>JAGQTR010000352.1 GCA_020438915.1 Mycobacterium sp. | reverse complement strand
CAACTCCGCCGCCGTATCGAAGAATGACATCGCCGTCATCCAGCCGGGTCCAGCGAATTTTGGGCACCACACCCAGCGTGACTCCCGACCGCGCGGCACGAATGTGGAACCACTCGAGGGTGCCGGCGGGTATCGGCCGCGCACGGTAGCGGCGTCGGTCGGCACGGCGTCGCGGGATAGCGGCGGCCAATTCGATGTTGACTTGGCGCGCAGGCAGTTCCACCAATTCGATCAGTGCCAAATGGCTGGTGTCGTCTGGATCGGGGAATCGGCGAACCCGGGGGTACCAACCCACAGCGGCAAACGCCGTGACGCAATGGTCGAGCACGGCACCACAGCTAAGAAGCACGTCACGCCGGTCGGACTCGGTGTTACCGAGTTGGCGGCTCCAATCGGCGTAGAGACCCACACCGTCACGGCTGACCCGCCAACGCCAGGGCTGGGCATTCTGGACCGAAGGCGCGCGTGCGGCGATGTCCAACGCGGTCTCGAGGGTAGCCGTGTCGGGGAAGGTACCCGCCAGAAGTCTCACCTCCACCAGATACATCTGCGCCACCGAACACCGTGTTGCCATCATAGGACCCGGCTGGAGTTGGGTTAGGTTGCGAATGCCTATCTGCTCGGTGTGACCACGGTGATCGGCACCCGCAGTTTTGTAGGCTTTCGGCTATGCCGCTAAACGACGGTGACATTTTCGCCGGTTACACCATTGGGCGGCTGCTGGGCGCAGGCGGCATGGGCGAGGTCTACCTCGTCCAGCATCCCCGCCTCCCCCGACTCGACGCGCTGAAGATCCTGTCCGCGGACGCCACCGACGACGAGGAGTTCCGGGCCAGGTTCATCCGTGAGGCTGAGCTTGCCGCGACCCTGTGGCACCCGCACATCGTGGGTGTGCACGACCGGGGCGAGTTCGACGGTCGGTTGTGGATCTCCATGGATTTCGTCGACGGCACCGACGCCGGTCACTTGCTCGAGCAGCACTACCCGTCGGGAATGCCCCTCGAGGATGTGGTGGAGATCGTGACCGCGGTTGCCGAAGCCCTGGACTTCGCCCATGAACGACGCCTGCTGCACCGGGACGTCAAGCCGGCGAACATCCTGGTGACCACCCCGTCGGAAGGAGCTCGACGGCGGGTCCTGCTGACCGACTTCGGTATCGCCCGGGAAGCCGATGACATGAGCGGTCTGACCGAGGCGAATATGGCGATCGGCACCGTCACCTACGCCGCACCTGAGCAGCTGACCAGCAAATCAATCGATGGGCGGGTGGATCAATATGCCCTGGCGGCGACGACATTCCATCTTTTGACCGGTTCCCCATTGTTCGACAATTCCAATCGGGCCGTTGTGGTGGGCAACCATCTACATACGCCGCCACCCAAGCTTTCCGAGCGTCGGCCCGAGCTCGCACACCTCGACGCGGTCCTGGCCAAGGCTCTGTCAAAAGACCCCGAGGACAGGTATCGGTGTTGCCGGGACTTTGCCGAAGCTCTCGCCGCGCGCCCGGACACCACAATCGACGCCGAGTCCACACCCCCGGCTGCCCGGCTTTCTCCGCCTGTCGACGGTGAGCACACCGCGGCATTCGATGTGACCGCCGATTCAGGGCCGGCGGCGCCCTCGCAGCCACCGCACACCAGGCGTCTCGACCTCATGACGGTGCTCGGCACCGCCCGCGCGGTCCAGAAGCGGCCGGCCGGACCGGGCACCGACGAGGAGGTCTGGTCCTTCCGCGTGGAGCGATATGACTCCACCGGGAAAGCGCACACCGTGGTACCGGTGCAGCTGCGCGGCACCTCCATCACCGGCCAACTCTCCGATGGCGACGTGGTGGAGGTCAACGGCTTCTGGGATAACCGCACGTTGTTCGCCGACGCAGTGGTCAACCATTCCACTGGCACTCGCCGCCGAGCCCCTGCTGCCCCATTCAAGGTCAAACCGGGAAAGACTCCCGCGTGGCGGTCGGGCAAGGCCCTGACGGTCGCCATGGTCGCTTTGGTCGCGGTCGTCGCCGTCGCGGCGATCTTCCTCACCCGGGGGTTCGGGTTGTGGTCGGACACCGGCCCAGGGCCGATCGTGATGCCGGAGCGGGCGACGGTGTTCTCCCCCGGTGGCACCCCTGACCATCCGGGAGAGGCCGATTTGGCCATCGACGGCGATCCGGACACTTCATGGCCCACCGACACCTATCGGGATGCCACGCCGTTTCCCACCTTCAAGCAGGGCGTCGGGCTGATCCTGGAGTTGCCAGAGCCGACTGCGCTGAGCGAGGTGACCATCGACGTGCCGAGCACCGGAACGGAGGTGCAAATCCGTGCCGCCGACAACTCCTCTCCGAGCAGCCTGTCCGACACCACCGAGCTGACCCCCGTCGTGCCGCTGCAACCCGGAAAAAACACCATCGCCGTCGATGAGTCGACGAAGACCTCCGATGTCGTGGTCTGGATCGCCAAGTTGGGCACCACCGACGGGCAGAGCCGCACCGAAATCTCAGACATCACGCTACGTGCCCGCTGACCCGGCTAGCGGGACGCGACGCTCGGATTCGCCCGTCGCCAACGCAAGGGGGGTATTTGCGACAGTTTCCTGACTTTGCCGACATCCATCTTCAGGGCAGGATTGCAACTAAGCTGAGTTCGCCATTTGGTGCGAAATGGTGCCATTGCGGGCTGATGTGGGATCGAATGACTTCCACTGGTAGAACAAGGCGGGGTGGAATGCGGCGTGGTTGAAGAAATTATGGCGCAGGACGCGTCAAACGTCTTCATGCCGACGGTTCGCGCCTCGCCGGGGGCGGTGGCAGACAAAGAGACCCAGACAGTATTGGTCGTCGACGACGACGCGCGGCTGCGGGATCTGCTCTGCACGGTGCTGGCCCCGCTGAACTGTGCGATCATCCCGGCCCCCTCCGGTGAAGCGGCGCTCACCGAACTCCTGCAGCGCAAGGTCGCCGTGATCGTCCTGGATATCAACATGCCGGGAATGGACGGCTTCGAAACCGCGCAATTGGTCCGGGATACCGAAGAACTCGCATCCACCCCGATCATATTTCTCACCGGTCAGGCGGCCCAGGATGACGACCTGCAGCGAGGCTACGACCTGGGTGCGGTCGACTTTCTGGTCAAACCGGTCTCCAGGCATGTGCTCTACGCGAAGGTGAAGGCCCTGCTGGAGCTGGATCAATCGTTCGCCCGGCTACGCCGGGAAGCGGCCATCTTTCATGAACAACAACTTCAGGCCGCTCGCTCGGCAGAGATCCGGCAACGCGAGGAGTTGGCGTTCACGCAGCGACGGGAACGGTTGACCAACATTTTCGCCGAGGCCAGCATCGACCTGGCCTCGCTGGAGGGTGCCATCGTCACCGAGTTCAGCAACCTCTTCAATGCTGATTGCGTACTGCGCCTGACCTCTCCCGGTCACGGCTGGCATGAGGTTTCCTCGTACGCGGAGTCGGGCAGCACCTGCCCGGCCCTGGAGGCATGGCTGGCCGACCGGTTGGCCGATCCAGAGCAGCCGCTGACCTCGTATTCGGAGATCATGCTCGAGGAGTTGACCGCCCGCGGTAAGCGCGTCGGTGTTGTCTGCGTCGGCCGGGCCGAAGGCCCGGCATTCTCCGAGATCGAGGCCGCGTTGTTCCGCGGCGGATCGATGGCGGCAGCCCTTGCGGTCTCCAACGCGACCCTCTACCGGATCCAGGCCGAGTATGCCGCGGTCATGCAGGCCACCGGAGACGCGATCCTCGCCGTTGATGCCTCCGGGACCATCCGCAGCTTCAACAACGCGGCTACCAGCCTGTTCGGTGTGGATGACCAGTCCCTACTCGGACGGTCCATTCTGGAGTTTGCTTCGGAGGCGCACCGAGACCGGTTGCGCGAGCAGCTGGAATTCACCCTGGCTGAACATCGGGAAGTCTCGATGGAGATGGCGTGCGTCTCCAACGACAATCGCCATGTCGAGGTCGTCGTCACGCTTTCCCCGATAGGCGACTCGGTCGAACTGCACGTGGCTGCCGTGGTCCACGACCTGACCAAGATCAAACAGGCGCAGAAGGAGATCCGGCATCTCGCCAGCCACGATCCCCTGACCGACCTCGCCAATCGCAGGGAGCTCAACGATCGCCTCGCCGCCGTGGTTCTTCAGCACGAGGTGATGGAAGACATGGTTGCGCTGATCTACATGGACATCAACCAGTTCAAGCTGGTCAACGACACCTACGGCCACGAAACCGGGGACGAATTGCTTCTCGAGGTCGCCACCCGTCTCCGTTCGGCGGTGCGCCCCGACACCCTCGTCTGCCGTGTCGGCGGGGACGAGTTCATCGTGGTACTGGACCACATGCCGTCGACAAGTGCTGCCACGGCTGCGGGCAACCGGATCCTGGACCATGTGCAGGCCGATCCGGTCTATTGCAAGAACGCCACGTTGAAACCCTCTCTGAGCATGGGCATTTCCTGCCTCGGTGACAGCGCCCACACCGCCGAGGAGTTGCTGTCCCAGGCCGATTTGGCGATGTTCGAGGCGAAAAAGCAGCGCATGCGTGAGTGCGTGGCCTACACCGACTTGATCGGGTCGCAGCATCAGGAAGAAGCTCATCTGCGAGCCAGGATGTCCGACGCCATCGAGCGGTCCGAATTCCGCATGGTGTACCAACCCATCGTCAATGCCGAAACGGGTGCGCTTTTCGGCCTCGAAGCGTTGATTCGCTGGCGGGTGGACGACGAAGAGGTAGCCGCCGGTGCCATCGTCGCACTGGCCGAGGCCTCCAGACAGATGGGTGCGCTCGGTCGTTGGATTCTGCGGCGTACTTTCGAGGACTTTGTCGCCCTGGATCGGGCTGACCTGCAATTGCACGTGAACCTGTCCCCCGAGCAGTCGCTGGAAGCCGACTTCCTCGACGAGCTCAAGAGCGCTTGCAAGGACAGCGGAATCGCCGCAACCAGTGTCTGCCTGGAACTCACCGAGCGCGCCTTCAGCAGAGAGCCGATGCCGGCGTACCTGGCTTTGCACCGAGCTCGAGACCTCGGTTTCAGCTTGGCTATCGACGATTTCGGCGTGGAGTACGCCAGCATGACCAATCTGCTGCACCTGCCGGTCGACTGGTTGAAGATCGATCGATCGTTCGTGTCTGAGATTCTCACCAACGAACGTGTGCAACGACTGGTGCGCGGTCAGATCGCGGTCGGATCGTCCATGCAGGTCAATCTGATCGCCGAGGGGGTGGAAACGCGGGCCCAGGCGGACTGGCTTCGGGAAGCGGGATGCCCGCTGCAACAGGGCTTCCTGTACGCGCACCCGACCGAAACCGCAGACTTGGCCGCGATTGTCGAGAGGCAGCCGGCGCTCTGGGCAGCCGAGCTGAACAACGAGAGTAGGACAGCGTGAACCTCGCAACCCGACTGGCGGTCCTTTCAGGATCGGCGCTGTTGGCATTGATCCTGGCATCGGGTCTGTTCACCTGGCAGACCGCCCGGATCGCTGATCTGTACGCCCAGCGATTTGAGGCCAGAACCGCCCTCATCGACGCCACGGCCTACGACCGGGACCTGCATACCCTTTTGGCGACGTTCAACCGGTTGTTGTTCGCCAAGGACCCGCAGCGGCGCGCCGAACTCACCACCGAGCTCGATGACCTCAGCACGGTGATCGACGAGGACCTTCGCCAGGCGGCCAGCGACGGACAGGATCGGACCACACAACAGCAATACCAGCCCGTGATCGCATCCTGGAATCAGTTCAAGGCGTCCTACCGCGACGCTTTGGAGCAATTCCGCGAAACCGGCGACGCGGCAGCTGCGGCGATAAATCTCGACAGTCAGATCGAGGTCCTGGAAAACCAGATCGAGCAGATCATTCGGCAGGACCAACCGCTCGTCCAGCAAGCCAGTGACCGGGCCGAGCGGGCGATACAGACCAGCCGGATGATCGTCTGGATCTTCACGACGACCATCGTCGTCGGGTTGGGTGTCCTGCTGTTCCTGACCAGCCGAAACATCTATCGCACGGTCACCAGCGCCGCCGAGCAGAACGAGCGAGCCCGCCGGTCCAAGGAGACCCAGGCAAACCTGATGACCGAGGTCCAGGGAGAAGCCGACGTCGTGGCCGCATGCAGGATCATCGTGTCGCGAACCGCCCAGGCCCTCGACGCCAGTCACGGTGCCCTCTACCTGCAACAGCCCACCGACGAGCGCCGCTTCGCGCTGACCGCATCGTATGCGTTCCACCGGCGCAAGGATCTGCCCAATTCGTTCGAGTTGGGAGACGGCCTGGTCGGTCAGTGCGCCCTGGAGGGCAACCGGATCGAGATGACCGGCGCTCCAGCCGACTACGTCGAGATCGTCTCGGGGCTGGGCAAGACCGCGCCGCTATCGCTGATCTTGATTCCCATCAAGTTCGAGTCCGAGGTACTCGGGGTGATGGAGCTCGCCAGTCTTCGTCCCTTCTCCACCGATGACATCGAACTGCTGGAGAGCGTCGCGCTGGGCGCCGGGGTGGCCATCAGCGCCATCGAGTCGGCACAGAAGACCCGTGAACTGCTGCAGGTATCACAGGCGCAGACCGAAGAACTCCAGACGCAGGAGGAAGAGCTCAGAGCAGCTAATGAGCAGCTCACCCAGCGCGAAGATCAACTGTCGGCCCAGAACGCAGAACTGGAGGAGACAACCGAGGAGCTCCGCTCCCAGCAGGAAGAGCTGCGGGCCAGTTCCGAGCGGCTCGAAGGACAGGCGGAGTCGCTGGAGATCAAGAACTCCGAGCTTCGTCGCCTCAGTGAATCACTGGAGGCCAAGGCAGAAGAGCTGGCCGTGTCCTCGCGCTACAAGTCCGAGTTCCTGGCGAACATGTCGCACGAATTACGCACCCCGCTCAACAGCATTTTGATCCTCGCCGGTCTGCTGACCGACACCGACGAACCACTGACCGAAAAGCAGCGGGAGTTCGCCGAGACAATCGAACAATCGGGCAAGGATCTGCTCAACCTCATCGATGAGGTTCTCGATCTCGCCAAGGTCGAATCGGGATCGATGCGGCTGGAACGAGAGACGATCCAATCAGCGCAGCTGGTCAGTTTCCTGGAACGGACGTTCCGTCCGGTGGCCGAAAACAAGGGGGTCGCGTTCCGGGCGGTGGTTGCCGATGGCGCCCCACGGGAGCTCACCAGCGACTACACCCGGGTGAAACAGATCGTCAAGAATCTCGTCGCGAATGCGGTCAAGTTCACCGATGAGGGGTCGGTGACGGTCGAGCTAGCGGGGGCGGGCGACACCCAGGGCAACCCCGGCGATCGATTCCTGTCGATCGCCGTCACCGACACCGGTATCGGCATCGACGAGAAGGACCATCACCTGATCTTCGAGTCTTTCCAGCAGGCAGCTCGTGGCACCACCAGAGATTACGGTGGCACCGGACTGGGATTGGCAATCAGCCGTGAGCTGGCGCGCCATCTGGGAGGTGAGATAACGCTGCGCAGCGAGCTCGGAGAAGGTTCCACGTTCACCTGTTATCTGCCCGTCGTCGGCGCACCGGACGGCGAGGCCGGCGAACGTCCCGTCGCCACCGCGCCCGCCACCGCTCCGCGGCAACCCACACCGGTGACCGCCGGCCCTGACGGCCACCGAAACCCCGCGGTGGTGAAACGCCCAGCCAGCCAGGACGACAAGTCGGAAAGCCTGGAGGGTGACTCTGCGGCGCGTTATGACGCGGTGGACGTCTCGGAGATCGA
>JAGQTR010000351.1 GCA_020438915.1 Mycobacterium sp. | reverse complement strand
AGGACGTCTCCTACATCGACACCAAACAGGCCAACCGCGCCGCCGAGAACGCTGTTCTGCACGCCGAGAGGTTCGCAGTGTTTGCCGGGTTGCTGACCGGCGCCACCTATCCCGAGGCCGCGCTGGCCAAGGCCTGGGTGCAGCTGGCCTACGGTGCACACCACGATGCGATCACCGGATCGGAATCCGACCAGGTCTATCTCGACCTGCTCACCGGCTGGCGGGACGCCTGGCAACTTGGTCACGACATCAGAGACCGCGCACTCGCCCTGATCTCCACTGCGGTCGACGCATCGGTGGTGGTATGGAACCCGCTGGCGCACCGTCGCTCTGATGTCGTCACCCTGCATTTGGACGAACCCCTCGCAGGCCATGTCGTCGACAGCGACGGCCATCAGGTCCCGGTGCTGTCCGAACACGGTGGGCACTCGATCACCTGGCTGGCCTTGGATGTGCCGTCACTGGGCTGGCGTTCCTACCGGATAGTGACCGGCGGCCACTCCGAGGAGTGGGAGCCGCGGGCAGGTAGCGAGATTGCCAACGATCACTACCGGTTGCGCATCGACCAGGCGCGTGGTGGCGGGGTGGTTTCGCTGATCGCCGCGGGACGCGAACTCATCGCCGATGGTCGGGTGGGCAACGAGCTTGCCGTCTACGACGAGTACCCGGCACATCCGACCGCGGGGGAGGGTCCGTGGCATCTCCTGCCCCGGGGGCCGGTGACCACGTCGTCGCAGGCGCCGGCGACCTCCGTGCGTCGATTCTGCAGCGCACTGGGCGAACGCATTGAGGTCACCGGAGAGATCCCCGGATTGCTGTCCTACACGCAGACCTTGACGCTGTGGCGGGGCGTGGATCGTCTGGACTGCCGCACCACGGTCGACGAGTTCAGCGGAGCCGATCGCCTGCTGCGGCTGCGATGGCCTTGTCCGATCCCGGGTGCGATGCCGGTCAGCGAGGTCGGAAACGCCGTCATCGGGCGCGGTTTCGGTCTGCTGCACGCGGCTGGATCGACAGAATCGGTGGACTCCGCGGTCTTCCCGCACACCTTGGACAACCCCGCCTACGGCTGGTTCGGACTGTCATCGGCAGTCCGAGTGCGCTTTCGCGGCGGCGGGGTACGGGCGATCTCGGTGGCCGAGGTGGTGGCACCGGCCAGAGCCGACAGCGCCACCGACACCTCGATCCGTGATCTGATGACCGCCCTTGCCCGCGCCGGGGTCACCGCCACCTGCACGAAAGCCGACGCGCCCCGCTACGGTGATCTGGCCGTCGACTCCAACCTGCCCGACGTGCGGATCAGCATCGGCGCAGGCCACGAAAATAGTTTCACCGCCGAAGTTCTCCGGCAACGAAAGGCCTCGTCGCGGGACTGGGTCGCGGCAGCCCAGTCGCTGGGCGATGTCTGGGTTCCCGGGGCAGACCTGCGCGACGCGGCGGCACTTCCGGTGCTGATCGTCGGCGCCGACGGCGACACTGCAGCAGCGGTGACCGCGCTGATCGACGACCTCGCCGACGCCGAGATCGACGTAGGTCAAGAGGCGCCAGGTGGTCTGGAGGACTTCGAATCGCGCACCGTCGCGGTGATCAACCGCGGGGTGCCCGGCTTCGCAGTCGACAGCGACGGCACCCTGCACGCATCCTTGCTGCGATCCTGTACGGGATGGCCGTCAGGTACCTGGATCGACCCGCCCCGCCGCACCGCGCCGGACGGCTCCAACTTTCAGCAGCAGCACTGGACCCATGCCTTCGACTACGCGGTGACGTCTGCCGAAGGTGACTGGCGAGACATCGACATGCCCTCCCGCAGTGCGGAATTCAACCAGCCGCTGCAACCCGTCATCGCGCGCCACGACCCGACCCTCGGCGGTTTGCCGGCGTGGGGATCGCTGCTTGCGGTCGAGCCCGAACGGGTGGCAAGCATCGGTGCACTCAAAGCGTTGGGCAACCCGACACCCACTGGAAGTGCCCGCCACATCGACCTCGCCCAAGGCATCGCCGTCCGGCTCGTCGAAACGCTGGGCCGCGGCGCCGAGGTCACCCTGCAGTCGGGGCTGCGCAACATCTCGGATCCGGCCCGGCTCAACCTGATCGAAGCACCGCTAGGGGGCGAAGCTGACGCAGTAACGTTGCACGGCTACGAGATCGCCACGCTGAGTGCACAGCTCAACCTGCCACGCGTCCTCAACGCCGAACAGGTGAACCTGACTCCCGACGCCGAACCCGCCCAGCCGCTGTACGCCAGATACTGGCTGCACAACCGCGGACCCGCTCCGCTGGGTGGTCTGCCGGCCGTGGCGCACCTGCATCCACATCGACTCGAGGCCGCCGCGGGTGCCACGGTTGCGCTCAGACTTACCGCGGTCAGCGACGCGACCGACACCGCATTGCACGGCAGGGTGCGCCTGGTCGCGCCATCGGGCTGGGAACTTGCGATGGCGGAGCTGCCTTTCGTGCTGCCGCCCGGCGAGTACCTGGAATCCACCGTGGAGGTCGCGGTGCCCGCCGGCGCGGTGCCCGGTCTGTACCCGGTGCGCGCCGAGTTGGCTGCTACCGGCGGCGCGATTCCGGCGTCGTGGCACCAGACCGTCGAGGACGTCTGCGTGATCTCGCTGGGAGGCCACGACGATCAGCTGCTGCGGCTGGTCGCCGAGCCGCGAGCCGTCGACCTCGCCGCCGGCGAGACGGCACGGTTGTGTGTCACCGTCGGTACCGATGCGCATGCCGACCTCGCGGTGGAGGCGCATGTGATTTCCCCGTGGGGGACTTGGGAGTGGCTGGGTCCCAACATTGTCGGCGATGTCGTGCCGGCGCAGGGCACTGTCGAGCTGAGATTCGACGTGGCGCCGCCACCGTGGACGGAACCGGGTCGGTGGTGGGCATTGATCCGCGTGGCCTGCGGCGGGGAACTGGTCTACACCCCGGCGGTTTCGGTGCGGGTGCGGCATGCGCGGTGACGTAGCGGCCACGGTCGCGAGTCAGTGCGTGACCGTCGCCGAAGTGGACGCCCGGGAACGTGCCCTGCGTGAAGCTGTGTCGGTTCACGCCCTTCCGAGGCCGGGGACCAGTGAAGCTCGTCAGCTGCGCCGGTGGATCACCCAGGTTCTGGTGGCCGAACGGGTGGTGGCCGCCGAAGCCGAGGCGTTGGGCGTGCCTGACGATGCGCCGTCGGAGACGCAGTTGTTGCCCGACGAGGTGGCGCGGCTGGAGATCGGAAGCGTCGCAGCGTCGACGCTGTCCGGTCCTGTTGGCCGCGCGGTGTTCGCGCGCGTCACCGCCTCGGTCCAGATCAGTGCCGAGCAGGTACGGGACTACCACTGCCGCAACCCACACCGCTTCGCTGCGGGTCCGGGCGGGCACCCCGGGTGGCAGCGCGCATCCGTCGTCACCGATCTCGACGAGGTGCGTGCTGTCATTGCCGCACACCTACTGGCCGCCGCCCGACGCCGTGAATACCGCCGCTGGCTGGACGCGCGCTGCGCCGAAGTGGTGGTGCTCGCGCCGGGATACGAGCACCCGGGAGACCCCCGGCAGCCCGACAACACCCACAGGCACTGATGAGCGCTTTCAGCGACGAGGCGGGAGGTGTGATGACCGATCGCATCCTGACACTCGATTTGGGCGGCACCAAGATCGCCGCCGGCCTGCTCGATCGTTCCGGAACCCTGCTGCACCGCCGACAGCGACCCACACCGGCGGGCGAGGCCGAGGTGGTGTGGGCGGCCGTGGTGGCCTTGCTCACCGAGATGCTGGACTTGGCCGACGGCACGGTTACGGCGGTGGGTGTCGCGTCGGCCGGGCCGATCGACATCCTGGGCGGGACGGTCAGCCCGATCAACATCCCCGCCTGGCGGGAGTTTCCGATCGCGGCGCGGGTCGGGGAGGTGACCGGCGTGCCGGTGAGCATCGGCGGCGACGGACTGTGCATGGCTCTGGGTGAATGGTGGCGTGGGGCCGGACGCGGCACCCAGTTCCTGCTCGGGATGGTCGTGTCGACCGGTGTCGGCGGCGGTCTGGTGCTCGAGGGTGTGCCGTATTTCGGGCGCACCGGCAATGCCGGCCATGTCGGTCATGTCGTCGTTGAACCCGACGGAGTGCCGTGTACCTGTGGGGGCCGAGGCTGCGTCGAAACAGTCGCATCGGGTCCGCATCTGGCGCGGTGGGCGCACGACCACGGATGGCAGGCGCCCGAGGGGTCCGACGCGAAGGCCCTCGCCGAGGCCGCCCACAGCGGTGACCGCATCGGCATGCGCGCTTTCCGGCGCGGTGCAGAAGCCCTCGCAGCGACGATCGCGTCGGTGGCCGCGGTGTGCGATCTGGATCGCGTCGTCATCGGGGGAGGCGTCGCGAAGTCCGGGGCGTTGCTGTTCGACCCGTTGCGTGCGGCGTTGAGCAGGTACGCGGGGTTGGCCTTCATCCGGGACCTGCAGGTCGTGCCCGCCGAGTTGGGCGGAGACGCGGGCCTGGTCGGTGCGGCTGCCCTGGTGAACCTGGCGCACGACGGTAAGCGTTAGGGCTCTGGTCGGCCGCGAGCGCGCGCGAACTGCCGGCAATCGCGGCGCGGCGGTGCACAAACACGCGCGCTCGCGGTCTGGGGTGGGGCGCGTTTTGGCTGATCGGGTTGCAGCGCGCTATTCTTTCCCGGTTCTACCGAAGACCGTCGGTCACCGAGAGATCGGTTGAAGGTCCGGATTGCCGGACGGCCCACGCAGGAGGACGAGGCACACGTCTGCGCCCCGACCTGTCTGCGTCGGGGCGTTCGTCATTTCTGAGCCCTGCTGCTTTCTGGACCATGACGGTCATACATATAAACGAGGAGGCATGCATGGCCAAGGCTGAGAAGGCCACCGCGGTTGCCGACATCGCCGAGCAGTTCAAGGGGTCGACGGCGACACTGGTCACCGAGTACCGCGGGCTGACCGTTGCCAACCTCGCCGAGCTTCGCCGATCACTCGGCGGAGCCGCTACCTACACGGTCGCCAAGAACACGTTGGTGAAGCGCGCGGCGGCAGAGGCGGGGATCGAAGGTCTCGACGAGCTGTTCGTGGGTCCCACCGCGATCGCGTTCGTCAATGGTGAGGCCGTCGACGCTGCCAAGGCGATCAAGAAGTTCGCCAAGGACCACAAGGCGTTGGTCATCAAGGGCGGCTATATGGATGGCCGGGCGCTGACTGTCGCCGAGGTCGAGCGGATCGCCGACCTGGAGTCCCGCGAGGTGCTGCTGGCCAAGC
>JAGQTR010000350.1 GCA_020438915.1 Mycobacterium sp. | reverse complement strand
ATCCCGCACGGCGGCGGCGGTCCGGGTGTCGGTCCGGTCGCGGTCCGCGACCATCTGGCTCCCTATCTACCCGGCCATCCGCTGGCCGCAGAACTGTCCGACGAGCACACCGTGTCGGCGGCTCCGTACGGTTCGGCGTCGATACTTCCGATCACGTGGGCCTACATCCGGATGATGGGGGCCCAGGGCCTGCGTTCGGCGTCGTTGGTGGCCATCGCGTCGGCCAACTACATCGCCCGCCGACTCGACGAGTACTACCCGGTGCTCTACACCGGAGAGAACGGCATGGTGGCCCACGAGTGCATTCTCGATCTGCGAGCCATCACCAAAGCCACCGGCGTGACCGTCGACGATGTGGCAAAGCGGTTGGCGGACTATGGTTTTCACGCTCCAACGATGAGCTTTCCGGTGGCTGGCACCTTGATGGTCGAGCCCACCGAAAGCGAGTCGCTGGCTGAGATCGATGCGTTCTGCGCGGCGATGATCGCGATCAGGGCAGAGATCGACCAGGTGGGTTCCGGAGCCTGGCCGGTAGACGACAATCCTCTTCGGCATGCGCCCCACACTGCGCACTGCCTGATGGTCGCCGAGTGGAACCACCCGTACACCCGTGAGCTGGCCGCCTTTCCCCTCGGTGACTCATTCCGGCCCAAGGTCTGGCCGCCGGTGCGCCGCATCGACGGTGCCTACGGTGACCGCAACCTGGTCTGTTCGTGCCCGCCGGTGGAGGCCTTTGCACAGCTTTCCTGACGCGCTGCGATCGATGGGCGAAGAGCCGTTGAAAGGTACTGTGACGGCATGACAGGAGGCGCTGGGGACACCCAGCCGACGTTGTTCATCTTTCCGCACGCCGGGGGATCAGCCCAGTACTACGTGCCTTTCGCGAAGACCTTCTCCACCGACATCAAACGGGTGGCCGTGCAGTATCCGGGTCAGCGCGGAAAGCAGGACTTCGCATCGTTTACCAGCTTGCCGGCGTTGGCCGACGAGGTCTGCAAGAAGGTATCGCCCGAGCAGGACAGGGCAGGCCCGGTCGGTTTCTTCGGACACAGCATGGGTGGGCTGCTGGCGTTCGAAGTCGCCCGCCGGTTCGAGGCAGCGGGCAGACCGATCACGGCGCTGTTCGTGTCGGCGTGCGCCGCCCCGGGCCGGGTGGGTTATGAGGACATCCCGGACACCGACGACGGCCTGCTCGCTGCGGTGGCCAAGATGACCGGAGCCAGTCCGGAGTTCACCCAGAACCCGGAGTTCGCCGCTGCGATCCTGCCGACGCTGCGGGGCCTCAAGGCGATCGCCAACTACGACTGCCCCCCCGAAGTGACGTTGTCCTGCCCGATTCACGCCTTCTACGGAAGCGACGACGAGATTGCTACCGCCGAGAAGGTGACCCCGTGGTCGGAGCGGTCCACCGCGGGGTTCTCGATGCGGGAATTCCCCGGGCACCACTTCTATCTCAATGACCATCTGGGCGACCTGGTGCCCGAGATCGAGCAGATAATCTGGTCGCGCCGGGGCTGATCAGCCCCGGCAACCGTGTGGTGTTCACCACATCGCGTTGCGTCGCTGTGACCAGTCGGCGGCACGCCTGTGAGCTGACGAATAACGGTGCTGCGAACCCCCGGATCAGCGTCTCCGCACCAGGTTATTGCCCAAGATCAGGTGTCAGAACCCCACCGGTCGCTGTGATCCCCGCAAACTACTTGCGCGCGCGCAAGGAAGACCGGAGCATCGTGTCCAGCCAACCTGGACCGATGGTCGGCACACCGGGGACTTCGGGTGCCGAGCAACTGGCTACCCTTTGACTAGGTGGGACATTCGGCCAGCTGGCAAAACACCAAGGTTGTTCGGAAAGTACGCAACGCGTGCCCGTCGGCACGCTGCCAGCGAAACCGGCAATTTGCCGTCATCTTCCCTCTGGCAAGCAATTCATGGTGTAATCGTTGCTTAGAACAGAAGAACTGATGAGCGGGTCGGTGTTAGCCTTCGGACGAGCGGGGGACGCGCGGCCATGAGTAACGAATCGGTTTGCCACGACGACGGTCACACCGAGGCGCGAAGATATACACGAAAGGACGTCGCGATGCCGCTGCTGGAGTCGACCATTCCTGGCTTGCTTGCTGACCGGGCTGCGCAGCAGCCCGATGACGTTGCCTACACCTTCATCGACTACGAGGTCGATCCCGCGGGCTTCGCGGAGACCCTGACCTGGGCGCAGGTGTACCACCGGGTCCAGGTTGTCGCAGAGGAACTGCTGCGGCATGGATCCAAGGGCGATCGTGCCGCCATCCTGGCTCCGCAGGGCCTCGAGTACATCATCGCCTTCTACGGCGCGATGCAGGCCGGCTTCATCGCCGTGCCACTACCGGTGCCCGCGATGGGCCAGCTCGACGAGCGGGTGAACGGCGCGCTCCGCGACTGCCAGCCGGTCGCCGTGCTGACGACGTCTGCGGTCGTGTCCGAGATCATGACCTACGTGGGGGCACAGCCCGGCGGTGCCGCGCCTCAGGTCATCGAGGTCGACGCCCTTGACTTCGACTCGCCGCGGACCGTCGAGCTGAACGTGGGGCCGCTGCCCAAGACGGCGTACCTGCAGTACACGTCCGGGTCCACGCGTGCACCCGCCGGCGTGATCATGACCCACAAGAACGTCATCGCCAATCTCGATCAGATCTTCACCGACTACATGGACCAGCGCGGTGGGGTACCGCCGCAGGACACCACGATGGTGTCGTGGTTGCCCTTCTACCACGACATGGGGCTCATTCAGGGAGTCTTCGCGTCGCTGCTGTGCCCGCCGGACGGCCCGGACGGTTCCTGGGGTCGCCCCGCGGTGCTGATGAGTCCGGTGGCGTTTTTGCAGAAGCCGGCCCGCTGGATTCAGCAGCTCGCAATCAACACCCATGCCTGGTCGGCAGCGCCGAACTTCGCGTTCGAGCTTTCCGTGCGCCGCACGTCCGATTCCGACCTGGAGGGCATGGATCTTGGCGGTGTCCTGGGCATCATCAGCGGCAGCGAGCGGATCCATTCGGCCACCATCCGACGGTTCAACGCGCGCTTCGCGCCGTTCAACTTGCCCACCACCACCGTGCGTCCGTCCTACGGACTCGCTGAAGCCACGCTGTACGTGATTTCGGCCACCACCGGCCACTCACCGGCCACGGTGCGTTTCGACTACGAGAAGCTCTCGGCTGGGCATGCCAAGCGTTGTGGCGCCGAAGGCGGTTCGGAGCTGGTCAGCTACGGTGCCCCGCGGTCATCGACCGTGCGCATCATCGATCCCGAGACTGGTTTGGAGAACCCCGACGGCACTATCGGTGAGATCTGGGTGCACGGCGACCAGGTAGCGATGGGCTATTGGCGTAACCCGCAGCAGACCGAGCGCACGTTCGGTGGCGAGATCATCGACCCGTCTCCGGGAACACCTCAGACGGGCTGGTTGCGCACCGGAGATCTCGGTGTCATGTCCGAGGGTGAGATGTTCATCATCGGCCGCATCAAGGATCTACTGATTGTCGACGGACGCAACCACTACCCCGACGACATCGAAGCCACCATCCAGGAGATCACCGGTGGTCGCGTCGCCGCGATCTCGGTCCTCGATGAGACCAGCGAGCAGCTGGTCGCGATCGCCGAGCTGAAGAAACGTGGCAGCTCCGAGGCTGAGGCCCTCGACACCTTGCGTGCGGTCAAGCGCGAGGTCGCGTCGGCGATCAAGAAGTCTCACAGCGTGCGGATGTCTGACCTGGTGCTGGTCGCACCCGGCTCCATCCCGATCACCACCAGCGGAAAGATACGGCGCTCGGCCTGCATAGATCGCTACCAGCAGGACGAGTTCAGCCGCTTGGACGTCACTAGATGACCCCTGCTTTCGACGAGGACGGCATTCGGCATTGGTTGGTTGACTATCTCGTCACCAACATCGGTTGCAGCCCCGACGAAATCGATTTCGATGCACCCCTGAACGACCTGGCCGTCGGCTCCAGCGACGCGGTGGTCCTGACCGGTGAGCTGTCGGAGTTGCTCGGCCGCACCGTGTCCCCGGTGGAGTTTTGGCAGTACCCCACGATCAACGCGTTGGCCACATTCCTGACCGGGGGTGAGGTCGAGCCGGTCGCCGAGACGATCGTCAGTGGCGACTACAGCCGGCCGACCGGATTCGATGACGACGCGATCGCGGTGATCGGTCTCGGGTGCCGGTTCCCCGGTGATGACGCCAACATCGAGGGCCCGGACGCGTACTGGCGGTTCCTGTCCGAGGACCGCTCCGCGGTGCGGGCGGTGCCAACGGAACGTTGGGAGTCCTCCAACGTGGATTCGCCGGAGGCTGCGGCCGCGCTGGCCGGGACAACCCGATGGGGTTCGTTCCTGCGTGACATCGATGCATTCGACGCGGAATTCTTCGAGATCTCGCCCAGCGAGGCCGACAAGATGGACCCGCAACAGCGGCTGCTGCTGGAGGTCACCCAGGAGGCGCTGGACAACGCCGGAATTCCGACGCACACGCTGCGGCATTCCCAAACCGGAGTGTTTGCCGGTGCGTGTCTGGGCGAGTACGGATACCTGTCGACGGCCGATCTCGGGGACGTCGACTCCTGGTCCGGCACCGGGGGCGCGTTGAGCATCATCGCCAACCGGGTGTC
>JAGQTR010000349.1 GCA_020438915.1 Mycobacterium sp. | reverse complement strand
GCGGTCACGTCGCCGAGGGCGTCACCTCCTGTGAATCGGTGTTGGCGCTGGCGTCCAGCTATGACGTCGAGATGCCCCTCACCGAGGCGGTACACCGGGTTTGTCACAGCGCTCTGTCCGTCAACGACGCGGTGGCGTTGTTGCTTGGCCGTTCCACCAAGCCGGAATAGGCCCGAACATCCCGATGACCGGAACTTACGGCGACTCCACTCGCAGCGTTAAAGCCGTTGAATCGGAACCGGTTCCAGGCGGGCCCGTTGCGCCACCACCGGTCCCGGCGGCGGCGTACCACATTCCGCCCGACGAAGACGATTCGCTGGACAGCTACGGTCGTAGATCGAATCCGACCTGGCGGCAACTGGAATCGGCGCTCGCGCAGCTCGAGGGAGCCGCCTCCGCGCTGACGTTCGGCTCCGGAATGGCCGCCATCACCTCGGTGTTGCGGATTCTCGCCGAACCCGGCCGCAAAGTCGTCGTTCCCGCCGACGGCTACTACCAGGTACGTGCCTATGCGAACGAGTTTCTCGCCTCGCGAGGGGTGACGGTGGTGCAGGCGCGATGCGCCGAGATGTGCGACGCCGCTGCCGATACCGGCCGCGGCGATACGGTTCTGGCCGAATCACCGTCCAACCCCGCGCTCGATGTCGTCGATCTCCATCAGCTGGCCATGGTGTGCCGCGCTCGCGGTTCAACGCTGATCGTCGACAACACCACCGCGACCCCGCTGGGACAGCAACCGCTGTCGCTGGGCGCCGACCTCGTGGTGGCCAGCGCCACCAAGGCGCTGGCCGGACACCACGACGTGCTGGCCGGTTACGTCGCCGGCGGTCACCCGGAGATCATGCAGCGGTTGGAGCGCGAACGCCTGCTGTCCGGCCCCGTCCTGGGGGCGTTCGAGGCCTGGCTGGTGCTGCGCAGCCTCGGGAGTTTCGGGCTTCGTTTCGAGCGGCAGTGTCAGAATGCCGCAGCGGTCGCGCTGATGTTGCGCTCCCACCCGCGCGTGCAGTCGGTTCGCTATCCGGGGCTTGCAGAAGATCCGTCGCATCCGATCGCATCGACACAGATGCGGCGGTTCGGTGGCGTGGTCGCTTTTGAGTTGGCGAGCGCGGCGGCCGTACACGAACTGGTCGGCAGAAGCGGGTTGCTGGTCGCTGCGACGAGTTTCGGTGGGATCCATTCCTCGGTGGACCGTAGGGCCAGGTGGGGAGACTCGGTTCCAGACGGATTCGTACGGCTTTCGCTGGGTATCGAGGACACCGACGACCTGCTCAGCGACATCGAGCAAGCCCTCTCCGCATCAGGGCGGTAGCCTCTCTAGGTTGTGACTGCCCGCACCCGCGTCGCCGTTGTCTACGGCGGACGTAGTTCAGAACACGCGATCTCGTGTGTTTCGGCAGGCAGCATCCTGCGCAACCTGGACCCAGACCGCTTCGAGGTGGTCGCGGTGGGGATTTCGCCGCTGGGTTCCTGGGTGCTCGCCGACGGCCGGCCCGAAACGCTGGCCATCACCGACGGCACTCTGCCCCGGGTCGGCGAACCGTCGGGCACCGCGTTGTCGCTGGCTCAGGCCGGCGGCGACCTGCTGGCCGCGGTCGACGTGGTTTTCCCGGTGCTTCACGGACCGTATGGGGAAGACGGCACCATTCAGGGCCTCCTGGAGCTCACCGGCGTTCCCTACGTCGGGGCGGGAGTTCTGGCCAGCGCGGTCGGCATGGACAAGGAGTTCACCAAGAAGTTGCTGGTCGCGGCCGGGCTACCGGTCGGTGACCATGTCGTCCTGCGGCCGCGCGAGGCCACCGTGTCGCTGGAAGACCGGGAACGGTTGGGGCTGCCGGTGTTCGTCAAGCCGTCCCGAGGTGGGTCGTCGATCGGCGTGAGTCGTGTGACGGCGTGGGACGCGTTGCCCGCCGCCATCGAATTGGCTCGGCGGCACGATCCCAAGGTCATCGTCGAGGCGGCGATTCCGGGCCGCGAGCTGGAGTGCGGCGTGCTGGAGTTCCCCGACGGCCACCTCGAAGCCAGCACGGTGGGGGAGATCCGGGTGGCCGGTGTGCGCGGGCGCGAGGACGGCTTCTACGACTTCGAGACCAAGTACCTCGATGACGCCGCGGAACTCGACGTGCCCGCCAAGGTCGACGACATCGTCGCCGAGCAGGTCCGCGGTCTGGCGATCCGAGCGTTCGGCGCCATCGATTGCCAGGGGCTCGCGCGAGTGGACTTCTTCCTGACCGACAATGGGCCGGTCATCAACGAGATCAACACGATGCCCGGGTTCACCACCATCTCGATGTACCCGCAAATGTGGGCGGCCAGCGGCGTGGATTACCCAACGCTGCTGGCGACGATGGTGGACACTGCGATCGCCCGCGGGGTCGGCCTGCGCTAGTCAGCGCGCGGGCGCGGGATCGGGTGCGGTGGCGGGCAACACGTCCGAGAGCACCGTCGAAATCGACTGGATCGGCGTCGGGCCGGAACCGGCGGGCAGCGTCAACGCCACATACACCGGCCGGTCGACGGCGAACCACGTGCTGCGGCTGTCATCCGCTTCATCGGTCACCTTGAACCACTGCACCGCGTCGACCATCTGGACGGGTGCGCCCACCACGAACGTCAGGGGACGGTCGAGCCCGCACCGCAGAATAAGTGCTTCGCCGCCATCGTCGGGCCGCCATCCCGCTGTGCCCGCCGGAGCGGGCTCCCTGACGGGTGCGCGCGAATATTCGCCGAGCTTGTCCGGGAGCGCACTGGTCAGCTCGCGGCACTCGGGGCTATCGGCACGCGGCGCCGGGGCACTGGCGATCGCGACCGGCTCCGGTGCCCGGGAGCGTTGCGTGACGGTGGCGAGGATAAGCACGGCGACTACGGCACCGACGGCGACGACGAGCGCTGCGATCAGCAAAGGCCGTGGTGGACCGTCACTCTGGCTGTTCATCACGCTTTGGGGCTGCACTTTCCATCTGGCTGCATAGACTCCACGCCGTAGAGACCAAACGTACCGTAGGTCGGCCGAGCCTTCGGGGCCATGGAAGGATCCATATGGCGAGCGCTCACCGTGACGAGTCACTGACCGGAGTGGGCGAGTTCGCGGTCATCGACCGGTTGGTCGCCGGGCGAGCGCAACCCCCGTTGGTCTTGCTGGGTCCCGGCGACGACGCGGCGGTGGTCGCAGCCGTGGACGGCCGGACCGTGGTCTGCACCGACATGCTGGTCGAAGGCCGGCACTTCCGGCTCGACTGGTCCACGCCCCACGATGTCGGCCGAAAAGCCATCGCCCAGAACGCCGCCGACATCGAGGCGATGGGTG
>JAGQTR010000348.1 GCA_020438915.1 Mycobacterium sp. | reverse complement strand
CCTTCGATGAACTGGATGTCGTCGACCAGCAGCACGTCGATATCGCGATAGGTGCGTTTGAACGAGGCTCTGCGGTCGTCGCGCAGTGAGTTGATGAAGTCGTTGGTGAATTCCTCGGTGGAGACATACTTGACTCGCATGCCTGGAAACAGCCGTTGGGCGTAGTTCCCGGCCGCGTGCAATAGATGGGTCTTACCGAGACCGGATTCTCCCCAGATGAACAGCGGGTTGTAGGCACGGGCCGGCGCCTCGGCGATGGCCAGGGATGCGGCGTGGGCGAACCGGTTGGACGCACCGATGACGAAAGTGTCGAAGGTGTAGCGACGATTCAGGTTGATGGCGGTGTCGTCCACCGCGCCCTCGAGGCTGGCTCGACGGGAGAAGTGGGTGGGCCAGTTTTCCTCGGCGCTTGCCCGAGCAGCTTCGTCCTCATCTTCGTCTTCGAGGTCAGGGGGAGGGGTCGGCTCGCGAAACTCGTGATGTGGGCTGTGGGTATCGACATCACCGGGGTCGGCGATACGGACCCCTAGCTCTACGCGCTGGCCGAGCTGTTTGCTCAGCGCGGTGACGATTGGTTCGCGCAGATGTCGCTCGATCTCGTTCTGGACGAAAGGTGTCGGTACCGACAGCAGCGCAAAGCCCTCGGTGATGACCAGGGGGCGCACCAGCTTGAGCCAGGCCCGCTGCTGGGGAGTCAAAGACCCATTGTCCGGACCGCCGTCACCGTTGAGTTCAGCGACAACAGTGTTCCAGATAGTGACGAAAGGAGGGTCAGGGTCAGCCGTCAACAAGCCATACCCCCTCGCGGCCGGCCCAGGGTCGGCCAGTCGGACGAGAACGAACTGTCCACAAAGTTATCCACAGGTTGTGGATTAGGGACGATCGTTGTCGCCTCGTGTCTAGCGGCGAGGATGTCGCTGCCGGAGCTCGTCACGGTGGTGTGGCGTTCCGTGGGCTCGCGACGGAGTGGTAAATCCTCGCTTGTTTGTGTCGCGCCGTCCCGACGTGGAAACGGCCTTGGCAGAAGCTAACAGGTTTCTCTTCGAGTGCCAACAGTTCTGCAACATTGCTGCGGGCCGAATTCGCGCATGGCTCAATAACTCCTGATGAGCGTGACAGGTGTGATTGATGTGATGCAGCCGTCGGTCTGGACGACGCCCCTGGAGGTCGTTTGAGGCAGGTTTGACCCAGAGAATTCTCGTCAGTACCCTCGAACAGTCGCCCGCACGTGGCGATACGGCTGCGAACCGGCTTCGTCGGGGGCCGCGCCGGTTAGTGATGCGAGACGGACGAGCTTACCCAAACGGCCGACTGCGGCGCGCCTGCCATGAGCGTTCATGGGGCGGGACCGTGACGGCCAGACGTAACAAGGAGTGACAGCCGTGGCCAAGGGCAAGCGGACCTTCCAGCCCAATAACCGCCGCCGGGCGAGGGTGCATGGTTTCCGGCTACGGATGCGTACGCGTGCCGGGCGGGCGATCGTCTCGGGTCGGCGCCGCAAAGGCCGTCGTTCACTGACTGCGTGATGCGGCACAAGGCCTGAGGCGGTGCTTCCGGCACAGCACCGGATGACACGGTCGACCGAATTCGGTATCACGGTGAGTCAGGGAACACGGGCCGCGCAACCCGACCTCGTGGTGTACACCCTTTCGGACCAGGCCGGCGAGCCTGGACCGAGAATTGGTCTGGTGGTGTCGAAAGCAGTGGGGAATGCGGTCCAGCGTCATCGGGTGTCGCGCCGTCTTCGTCATGCTGCCCGCAACGTCCTCAAAGATCTCAATCCAGCGGACCGGGTGGTTATCCGGGCACTGCCAAGCAGCCGGCACGCGATCTCGCCGCGGTTGGAGCAGGAACTACGAACGGCGCTACAGCGCATCAAGATGCGCTCCGGAGGGGCTCAGTGACAGCACGTCTGTCCGTCGCACGTGCGGCGGTCTGGGTGATCGAGTTCTACCGCCACGCCATTTCGCCGTTGCGTCCGCCGACTTGTCGGTTCACCCCGACTTGCAGCCAGTACGCCGTGGATGCGCTCAACGAGTTCGGTGTGTTCCGTGGCGGTTGGCTCGCGGGGGTGCGCCTGTTGAAATGCGGCCCGTGGCATAGCGGAGGATGGGACCCGATACCCGATCGCGTGCGCGACGGCGGGAAGAACCAGGGCGAAGCGGCCGAGTGTGGCTGTGCCGTCATCGAAGACGGGACGAGTGCGGTGCAGCAAGGGGAGAGTCGGACGCGTGTTTAATTGGTTCAGCCTCGACATCATCTATTACCCGGTGTCGGCGATCATGTGGGTTTGGTACAAGGCCTTTGCCTTCATCCTTGGCCCGTCAAACTTTTTCGCCTGGGCACTGTCGGTGATGTTCCTGGTCTTCACCCTGCGCGCGATCCTCTACAAGCCGTTCGTCCGGCAGATCCGCACCACGCGTCAAATGCAAGAACTCCAGCCCCAGATCAAGGCGCTGCAGAAGAAGTACGGCAAGGATCGCCAGCGCATGGCGCTCGAGATGCAGAAGCTGCAACGCGAGCATGGATTCAACCCGGTTCTGGGATGCCTGCCGATGCTGGCGCAGATCCCGGTCTTCATCGGACTGTTTCACGTGCTCCGGTCGTTCAACCGAACGGGCGGGTTCGGCATCGGTCACTTGAGTTTGTCGGTGGAAGAGAACCGGAGCCTGGGCAACTACGTGTTCAGTGCCACCGACGTCGGAAACTTCCTCGACGCGAACTTCTTCGGCGCGCCGCTCGGGGCTTTCATGACCCAGACCAGCGGCCTGGAGGCGTTCACCCAGTACGGCGCCTTCAGCCGCCCGGCCCTGATCGCTGTGAGCGTGCCGGTGATGATCGCCGCTGGCGTCGCGACATACTTCAACAGCCGGGCCTCGGTGGCCCGCCAGAGCCCTGAGGCGGCGGCGAATCCCCAGACCGCGATCATGAACAAGTTGGCGCTCTACGTCTTCCCGCTGGGTGTCGTCGCCGGCGGTCCGTTCCTTCCGTTGGCCATCATCCTGTACTGGTTCTCCAACAACATCTGGACGTTCGGTCAGCAGCACTATGTGTTCGGCAAGATCGAGCAAGAAGAAGAGCAGAAGAAGCAGGAAGCCCTGGAACGCCGCGCGGCCAACGCGCCGGCGCCGGGAGCCAAGCCGAGCAAGAAGAGGAAGGCATCGGCCGACAGCGCGGCGCCGGCCGCGGAGGCTGCGCCGCAGTCCGCGGCGGCCGAGTCCGCGGGGACGGCCAACGCTGCCGGTAACGATGCTGCCGGTAAGGATGCTGTCGGTAAGGATGCTGTCCGTAAGAACACCGCCGCGCGTGCTGACGCGCGGGCTGCCGCAAAGCGAGCGGCGCGCAATGGAGCGGTGAACCGCACCCCGAAGCCCGGTGCCAAACCAAAGAAGCGGAAACGTTGACGCGCGGATGACCGCGAACGAGGGAGAGGTGTTTCATATGACCAACGCAGAAACTGCTGCCACCGCCGACGCCGCGGAGCGCAGCGAGGGTGTTGGCTCGGTCGGAGACGGGGTCGACAGTCCCGAGGCCGGCACCGTCACCGAGGGTCATCAGGGCGAGGACAAACTGGTCGCAGAGGGCGAGATCGCTGGCGACTACCTCGAGGAGCTTTTGGATCTGCTTGACTTCGACGGCGATATCGATCTGGACGTGGAGGGCGACCGTGCCGTCGTGAGTATCGACGGCGGTGGGGATCTCGCGAAGTTGGTCGGCCGAAAGGGCGAAGTGCTCGACGCGCTGCAGGAGCTGACCCGGTTGGCGGTGCACCAGAAGATGGGCGAGCGTAGCCGGCTCATGCTCGACATCGCCCAGTGGCGTAAGCGTCGGCGAGACGAGCTGTCCGCCCTTGGGGAGAAGGTTGCACACCGAGTGCTGGAGACCGGTGAGCGTGAGGAGCTGGCGCCGATGACGCCGTTCGAACGCAAGATCGTGCACGACGCGGTAGCCGCGGTGCGGGGAGTGCACAGCGAGAGCGAAGGCGTTGAGCCGGCGCGCCGCGTCGTGGTTCTCGTCGACTAAGCCAGAGTTACAGGCATGTAGTTCGACCCAGCGTCGTGGTAGTCCTGCCGCGGATGTTCGGAGGATGTTTCACGTGAAACACGCGGAAGTGCGGCCGCCACCCGGCGGGGCTGAGGCGATATTCGGCGAGGCGATAGACAGCGCGTATCGGTACGCACAGATCCTCGCGGGCGCAGGCGTCGAGAGGGGCCTGCTCGGACCGCGAGAAGTGGAACGGGTGTGGGAGCGCCACGTGTTGAACAGCGCGGTGGTATCGGAGCTGTTGCACCCGGGCGAGCACATCGCCGACATCGGTAGTGGGGCCGGCCTTCCCGGGATACCGTTGGCGTTGGCCCGTCCGGACGTTCGGGTGACGCTCATCGAGCCGCTGCTTCGGCGCAGCGACTTCCTTCGCGAGGTGATCGACGAACTTGGTATGGAGTGTCGAATTGTCAGAGGGCGGGCGGAGGATCGAGCAATACGCGACGAAGTCGGGGAGACGGATGTCGTGGTGTCTCGGGCGGTGGCATCGCTGGACAAGCTTGCGAGGTGGAGTACGCCCTTGCTGAGGCCGGGGGGCCGGATGCTGGCAATCAAGGGGGAGCGCGCCGAGGACGAGATCCGCGAGCATCGTCGGGCGCTGACGACAATAGGCGTGACTGAGGTGAAGGTGATGAAATGTGGCGCGCGCTTCGTGGATCCAGCCGTGACGGTGGTCGTAGGGTTTCGAGAGACCAAGGGGTCCGAGAGGGCCCGACGGGGCAAGCCCCGGGGAGAACGGCCGTCGGGAAGGAATCACAGATGATGTCGTCATCCGAGCGCCGCGAACCCCAGGCGATTCCGCCCGATGTTTCACGTGAAACTGTTTCACGTGAAACCTGGGATGGTCACGACGCCAGCCACGCCGGCGACACCGATACGCCGATCGGAGCGGAGGCCGAAAGGGCAGTGCGACTGATGCAGGCGGCGACCCACGGGCAGCTTCCCCGCCCGGCCCGCCAGCGCGTCTTCACCATCGCCAACCAGAAAGGCGGCGTGGGGAAGACCACGACCGCGGTCAACATCGCGGCGGCCTTGGCGCTGCAGGGCTTGCGCACGCTCGTGATCGACCTGGATCCGCAGGGGAATGCGAGCACTGCTTTGGGGATCGAGCACCGTCCGGGCACCCCGTCGTCCTACGAGGTCTTGCTCGGCGAGATCCCCGTCGAAGACGCACTGCAGCGAAGCCCGCACAGCGAGCGCCTATTCTGCATCCCGGCGACCATCGACCTTGCCGGAGCCGAGATCGAATTGGTCAGTATGGTCGCCCGCGAGGGGCGGCTACGAAGTGCGTTGGCCGAACTCGCACACCACGACTTCGACTACGTTTTCATCGATTGCCCGCCATCACTCGGATTGTTAACCATCAACGCGTTGGTCGCCGCGCCAGAGGTACTCATCCCCATCCAGTGCGAGTACTACGCGCTTGAAGGTGTAGGCCAACTGTTGCGCAACATCGAGATGGTCAAGGCGCACCTGAATCCCGAGCTGAATGTCACGACCGTGGTCTTGACCATGTATGACGGGCGGACCAAGCTGGCCGATCAAGTGGCGGTCGATGTACGTGCCCACTTTGGCGACAAGGTGTTGCGGACGGTCATCCCGCGAAGTGTGAAGGTCTCCGAGGCGCCAGGCTACGGAATGACGATCATCGACTACGACCCCGGCTCCCGGGGCGCGATGAGTTATGTGGATGCCAGCCGAGAGCTGGCGCTGCGAGGGGTAGAGGGACAATCACGATGAACACGGGCGCCACGAATCCGCACCCGCCGAGCATTGGCGCGAAGAGAAGAGAGAATCGATGAACAACGCCGCACGCAAGCGCAGTGGACTCGGCCGCGGCCTGGCCTCGTTGATTCCGACCGGTCCGGCCGATGGGGAAGGGCCGGCCACCCTTGGCCCACGGATGGGCTCGGCAGCCGCCGATGTGGTCCTCGGTGGCGCGGCACCGCCCGCGGCACCGTCGGCCGCCGATTCGGTGGGCGCGGTGTACCGAGAAATCGCACCGTCACAAATCGATCCGAACCCGCGCCAGCCCCGCCAGGTGTTTGACGAAGAAGCTCTCGCCGAGCTCGTGCATTCCATTCGCGAGTTCGGCCTGATGCAGCCGATCGTGGTGCGGGTAACCCCCGGCGGTGAGGCCGACGCCGCACCGCGATACCAACTCGTCATGGGGGAGCGGCGGTGGCGCGCCGCCCAGCAGGCCGGTGTGGAGACGATCCCGGCCATCGTGCGGGAGACCGCCGATGACAGCATGCTGCGCGACGCACTATTGGAGAACATCCACCGTGCGCAACTGAACCCGTTGGAAGAAGCGGCGGCATACCAGCAGCTGCTTGAGGAGTTCGACGTCACCCACGAGGAACTCGCCACACGCATCGGGCGTTCGCGGCCGTTGATTACCAACATGATCCGCTTGCTCCGCCTGCCGATCGCCGTGCAGCGGCGGGTCGCTGCCGGGGTGCTGTCGGCGGGCCACGCCCGTGCCCTGCTCGCGCTCGAGGCCGGACCCGAACGGCAGGAGGAACTCGCGGCGCGGATCGTGGCCGAGGGGTTATCCGTGCGTGCGACCGAGGAGGCCGTCACGTTGGCCAACCGCGATGGTGGCGCGACGCCGACAGGCCCACGCCGCAAGCCGATCCAGATGCCAGGCCTGCAGGATGTCGCCGAGCAGCTGTCCACGGCCTTCGATACCCGCGTCACCGTCAGCCTGGGTAAGCGGAAGGGCAAGATCGTGGTGGAGTTCGGGTCTGTGGACGATTTGCAACGGATTGTGGAGCTCATGAACACGTCGTCGCGGTGATCGGCCATACCGGCGAATTACGTCACTGTGACACTGGCGGCGGCAACGGCGCCACGCAGCGTGTTCATCCGAGCAAACCGGCTGTGGCCCAGGTGAATTCGTTGTCGATCGAGGGCCGGCGGGCATCGTGCGGCCGGGCCGAACCAGTTTCGTCCCCAGCTTCTATCCTGGAAGGGCTGCCGTGCATACTTGTGCGGCATCAGACCCCGGGAGTGTAGTGGCCACGCGAATCACGCCCCTGCGGCTCGAAGCATTCGAGCAGCTGCCCAAGCATGCCCGGCGCTGCGTGTACTGGGAGGTCGACCCGCCGACGGCGGGCAGCGACGACCACCTGTCAGACCCGGAGTTTGAGAAGGAAGCGTGGCTGTCCATGGTCATGCTTGAGTGGGGATCGTGCGGGCAGTTGGCGGTGGAATGCGGTGACGGTTCCGAGGTCGATGACCCGACACTGGAACCAACCAACGAACCCTGTCTCGGGTACGCCTTCTATGCGCCACCACGCACCGTCCCCCGGGCGGGACGCTTCCCGACCGGACCGGTCAGCGCCGACGCCGTGTTGTTGACCTCGCTCGAAGTCGAGTCCGGTACGGCCGGTGCGGATCTATCCCGTACGTTGATCGCCGCGGTAGTCGGTGACCTCGTCCGCCGCGGGGTCCGAGCGTTGGAAGCGTTCGGTCGCTCACCCGCAGCGGTAGAGCTGTCGGATCCGACGCAGGTGCCGCCCGATGTCGCACCCGTGGTGGCGGCGCTGGGTGACTGTTCGATCGAACAGTGTGTGCTGGCAACCGATTTCCTGCTGGATGTCGGCTTCGTCGTGGTGTCCCAGCACACGTATTTCCCGCGGCTGCGCCTCGAGTTGGAGCAGGGTCTCGGGTGGAAGGCTGATGTGGAGGCGGCGCTGGAACGGCTGCTCGAGAGCGCGCAGTTGCAGCAGACGGTCGGCGCCGGCGCCAACCCGTACCGTTAGGCTCGGCGGGCCTGCTCGACAGTGTTCTCGTGGGCGAGCAGTTCGGCGAAGGTGAACGTACCGGTGGGCCGGTCGTTTTTGCCCAGTAGGTACAGCCGTTTGACGGCCGCCAACATGCCTTCGGCGATCGAGTCGCGAGATTCCGGCGACACCAGCGTGGCGCGGTCTCCGGGGTTGGTGAGGTAGCCGATGTCAACCTGAACGGTCGGCATCCGGGTCAATCGAAGTAGGTCCCATGTCCGGCCGTGTACCCGGCTATCGCGCAATCCGGTACGCGCCACGACTTCTCGTTGAATGAAGTCAGCCAGATTGCGTCCGATCGTGGACACCGAACCGTGTGAATTGCCAAAATGGAACGAGGCGACACCGTTTGCCGCTGGGGTGGCCTGCATTGCGCAGCGCAGGCTGATCATCAGATCGGCTCCGACGGAATTAGCGGTCGCGGCGCGTTCGGCATCTGAAGGCGCCCGGTGGGTCGGTCGGGACAGAAACGTCTCCATGCCGATCGCGGTCA
>JAGQTR010000347.1 GCA_020438915.1 Mycobacterium sp. | reverse complement strand
GCTCAGGTCGCGCTGCTGACCAAGCGCATCTCAGACCTGACCGAGCATCTGAAGATGCACAAGCATGATCACCACTCGCGCCGCGGGCTGTTGCTGCTGGTCGGCCGTCGCCGCCGGTTGCTGAAGTACGTAGCGCAGGTCGACGTCGAGCGCTACCGCACGTTGATCGAGCGCCTCGGGCTGCGTCGCTGACGCCGAACCCTCTTTTCCCGCCCGTGCGAGCCCTTTTCGTGGTCGCCTCGGTTGCGGCCATGCTGTCGGGCGGATTGACGGGGTGTTCGGCCAAGACTGCCGACGACGTGGTGGTCGGCGACTGTCTGCAACGGGGCGGACCGTCCGATCGGCCCGAGGCGAGCAAAGCAGCCTGTGGCACGCCCGAGTCGAACTTCAAGGTCGTGGCGGTGGTGTCCGGGTCGGCCGACGGGGCCGACCAGTGCCCGACCGATATCGATTCGTTCTACTCGATGCGTAGCTCCTTCTCGGACTCGCGGACCACCATCTGCCTGGACATCGACTGGGTCGTCGGCGGCTGTATGAGCATCGACCCGGAGAACGGCAGGGACCCGATCCGGGTGGACTGTCCCGACACCACCATGCCCGGCCGGCAGCGGGCCACCCAGATACTCCAGGACGTCGCCAGCGCCGACCAATGCGCAAGCGGGGTGGGGTACGCCTACGAGGAACGCAACTTCACAGTCTGCGTGGAGCACGTGGCGTGAACGTCGTCTGCCCAGCCCGGTAACAGCCCCGGATTAGGGGTTACGCACCTGCGGGGATGTACGATGAGGGCGTTCGCTGGCCCAATGGCGCGAACAACCGGGTGTGGTCCTCGCAGATCCGCGTGCACCACCCCCGCGTGACACGACAGGTACCGCCCGATCGTGCGGTCTTCGGTAGTGGCTGCCGGATGAAACTCCGGCCGCTTCGATCGACGGCCGTCGACGCATTCGGGCCGGTCTTCTCGGGGCGACTCGGGGTTGTCTGCAACTGTCCGCATACAACGCGCGGTTGCTCACGCGAAACAGCTGAATGATGACCAGAGAGGCCGTACGGACGTCCATGTCTGTAGTTGAAATTGAGGACGGCGTGTTCGAGTCCACCGCCGTGATCGACAACGGGAGCTTCGGCACCCGCACCATCCGCTTCGAGACCGGCCGGCTGGCCAAGCAGGCCGCCGGCTCGGTCGTCGCCTATCTCGACGACGAGACCATGCTGTTGTCGGCCACCACCGCCGGCAAGCACCCCAAGGACCACTTCGACTTCTTCCCGCTCACCATCGACGTCGAGGAGCGGATGTATGCGGCCGGGCGAATCCCCGGTTCGTTCTTCCGACGGGAAGGCCGACCGTCGACCGACGCGATCCTCACCTGTCGCCTGATCGACCGACCGCTGCGCCCGACGTTCATCTCGGGTCTGCGCAACGAGATCCAGGTCGTCGTCACCATCATGAGCCTTGACCCCAAGGACCTCTACGACGTGCTGGCCATCAACGCCGCATCGGCATCCACCCAGATCTCCGGGATTCCGTTCTCGGGTCCGGTCGGCGGCGTACGTGTGGCGCTGGTAGACGGTCAGTGGGTTGCGTTCCCGACCGTTGAGCAGCTTGAGGGCGCCGTCTTCGACATGGTCGTCGCG
>JAGQTR010000019.1:5334-6316 GCA_020438915.1 Mycobacterium sp. | reverse complement strand
CGGCACCGCCAGCAGTGCGGGTAGGAGTGCTCGTAGGTGTCGTGACGCAGCAGCACCGCGCCGTTGGCTTGCGCGGCCCCGGCCTGGTTCTTGAGGTCTCGGATGATCTGCGGGTTGGCGTCGAACACATGCTGACCGGCATAGTCGGGCACGGTGGCGTCGAACCGGCCTTTGGCGTCGACCGGAGTAACCGCCTCGATACCCACTGCCTGGGCGGTGGCCATGTCGTCCTCACCGTAGGCCGGCGCCAGATGCACCAACCCGGTGCCGTCCTCGGTGCTGACGAACTCGGCAGCCAGCACGCGAAAGGCGTTGGGCGACTCCATAAAATAGGGAAATGGCGGCGCGTAGTGCACGCCCACCAGTGCCCGGCCCGGATAGCGGGCGACGATCTGGGGTTCCTCCCCGAGCTCACGCGCGTAGGCGCTCACCCGGGCCGCCGCCAGCACATAGCGCCGTCGGTCCGCAGCCTCGACGAGGACGTAGTCGACGTCGGGGTTTACCGCGACCGCCTGATTGGACGGCAGAGTCCACGGCGTCGTGGTCCAAATCAACAGGTAGGCCCCCGCGAGGTCCTCGACATCGCGCCCGTCGATGCGGTAGCCGACGGTCACCGCCGGATCCTGACGGGACTGGTAGACGTCGTCGTCCATGCGCAGTTCGTGGCTCGACAACGGGGTTTCGTCATTCCAGCAGTAGGGCAGCACGCGGTTGCCTTCATAGGCCAGGTTCTTGTCCCAGAGCTGTTTGAATGCCCAGATCACCGACTCCATGAAACCGAGATCCAGTGTCTTGTAATCGTTGTCGAAGTCGACCCAGCGGGCCTGGCGAGTCACGTAGGAGCGCCACTCGTCGGTGTATTTGAGTACCGATGCTCGGCACGCGTCGTTGAACTTCTCGATGCCCATCTGCTCGATCTGACTCTTGTCGGTGATACCGAGTTGACGCTGCACCTCGAGTTCGGCCGGCAGGCCGTGGGTGT
>JAGQTR010000019.1:0-5267 GCA_020438915.1 Mycobacterium sp. | reverse complement strand
CCTTGACGTATCCGGTGAGCAGGTGTCCGTAGTGCGGGAGCCCGTTGGCGAATGGTGGCCCGTCGTAGAACACATACTCCGGCGCGCCCTCGCGGCGGTCGATGCTTGCGCGGAAGGTGTCGTCGCCGGCCCAGTAGTCCAGTACCTCGGCTTCGAGCACCGGGAACTTGGGCGCCCCGGCGCCCGGCTTCGGATAGGCGGTCACGTCGGTACGTCTCCTGTGCCAGCTGTCGTTCAGGCACGGGGACGACGCCGCGCCGGTGCGCGAGCGCCGCGGTACCACCCCGCTTGCGCACCGGCGGTGCGCCGCTCAAAGGGAGGGCGATGACGGGCCCACCCGTTCGGCTCTACTGGGCGCCCTGGGACGGATACGAACTTCCACACGCGCTGTTCTTCCGAAAGCTCCCCGGTGATGGCCGGATCAACGCCGATGGCCGACAGTCTAGCGGGCCGACAATGTTAGAGAGGCGCCGCGGCGTCGGAGGTGAGCTCGATCAATGCGAACGGGAATTGCTCAGCCAACTCTTCGATGCTGTAGGCATCGAACCTGGTCGTGTCGTAGGTCCAGTCGAGGTGCAGTTGCCCGTCGGCTCGGTGCACCTGCAATTCGAGTGCATGGTTGCCGCCGGCGCCGTTTCGGTCAGCAGCGAGGTTCAGCAGAACCTCGGAGGTGGTGTCGCCAGACCCGGATGTCGCGGCCAGCGCGTTGTGTGCGCCCTGCAGCATTTCGGTGGGCCCCATCGGCGGTGCATCCGAGCAGATCAGCGAGACGTTGTGAAGCGATCCACCGCCGCCAGCACGCACATCGACGGCCACGGCACCCTCGCCTCGGGTCCGGCCGAGGGTCCGGCCGAGGGCCGCCAGCAGGATCTCCTCGACACGCACACCGAGCCAGTCAGCCGCGCCGTCGAGTTCACCCGCTAATTCGCTGTTCGGAGATGTACTCAATTTCTCGAATTGCGGCGAAATTCGCTCATCGGCGGCGTGATCGACCAACTGCAGCTTTATCGGTACGGGGTTAACGAAGGGCCTGACCTCGTCGGCCATGTACGGAGCGACCATGGGGTTAACCGTACAGCGAATGTCCCAGAATTGGGAGACCACTCCCAAAACCGTGACGCCTGTGTCAATTAACGTCTTGCTATCTGTTTGCCGAGGGGTGCAGTTGACGGTAAATCGGTTTATTGTGTATCCGTGCCACGCACCGATGAGAACGGCAGACAGCTCAAGGCCCTGCTCGATTACCTCCTCGACGGAGAGATCGATGCCAAGGATCTCTTTGATGCGCTCGGCGTTTCCAGCAGTACCTACTACCGGCGAATCAAGGAAAGCGACTACCCGAACGCCGAGGAGTTGCGACGGGTCGCTGACCGGTTCGATCTGAGCTACCCCGATCTACAGGTCCAGTTCGGCTTGATGAGCCGACAGGAAGTGTGGAACTACGTCAGAGCAGCCGAGCCCGACCAGTTCGGGGTCGCGACCCTGCAGCAGGCCAAGACACATGCCGTCACTCGCAGCCACAAGCTGGCCGACCTGACACCGCGACTCGACGCTCCCCCTCTTTAGGCCGGTTCGAAGGCGACTCCCATGGCTTTGGCAACACTCATCGCGATCACGCTCCTGTGCATCGTGTGGAGCCTGTGGATCCGTCGCGTGACCTGGTCCTGCCGATGGGAGGTTGCGGCCACCCTCAACATCGCGCTACAGGGCCTGGCCGTGCTGCTGATGTCTCCCTTGGCCTCGGAAACGCTCGGGCATTGGCTCTACTCGCTCACCGGAAAATGGAACCTCGAGGATTACCTCGGCCACGACGCCTACATCGTCGCCGCATCGGCGGTCGTCTACAACGCCCTGGGCCGGCTCGAAGAAGACCATGCGATGCACCGTCGGTTCAAGCAGTTCGTCGAGCGGCCCGCGACGCTGTGCATACCGTTGCTGCTGGCGGCGTTCTGGCTGGGCAACGGGGCAGCGATCTATCGCCGGGATTTCTTCGCCGTACCCACCGACTTCTGGCTCAACGTCTACTGGCTGTTGCTCTGCGGAATGCTGATCTACCTTCTCGGCTACGGGTCGCGGGCGCTGCTGATCCTGCGCTCCGATCCGCGGTCCCGCTCGATCGCGACCGTCTACCTGGTCGCGTCCGGCATGGGTATCGCGGCGTGTGTGGTGCGCATCATCACGGCGTTCATCCCACCGTTGCAGACTGTCCAAGGCAGCACCCTGGTGTGGGTGTTCGCCTGCGCCTGCGGCGCCGGCTTCGCGCTGACCTCGGCGTATTCGTGGCGCATCAAGACGAAGTGGTTCACCCGCGCCAACAGCTGAGCACGTGTGGCCGGGCAGCGGATTCAGATGGCTGTCAGGGCGCGGTCGGCGAACGGCGCGCCGAACTCCCCCACCGTTCGGAAGCCGTTCTTGCGGGCCAGGGCCGCGCCCCGGCGGATCAGCGCGGCCGTCGCGACGAAGCCTGCCTGGTCCGGGACGACCAGGGGGGTGAGCAGTCGGTTGTGCACATAGCCGAATGCCAGCCTGGACTGTGGATCCGCCCACCCCAGCGAGCCGCCGAGACCGACATGGCCGAAACCGGGCAGAACACTGCCGAACGGCAACCCGTGATAGCCCAGGTGGAAGGCCATCGGCATGAACATCATGTGGTCCGGCCGCAGGCTCGGCCGTCCCACCAGGGCAGCGGTGGTCTCGCTGGAAAGGAACTGTCTGCCCTCGATTTGTCCGCCGTTGGCGAGCGCACCGTACATGCGGGCCAGCGCACGAGCGGTGGCCACACCGTTGGCCGCGGGGATCTCGCTGTCCAGCAGCGGGATATCACCCTGCACAAGCGCCTTGATTCCGGGGGTGTACATGGTTCCGAATGCACCGGAGAACGGCAGAGCCGCCACCCGGGGCGCCACCAGATTGAAAATGGGGTTCTGCAGCGGGCTCTGCGGGCCCAGGATCTGCGCGGCCTGCGTGGGTGCGTGCCCGGGGGGCCGGCCGAGGTGCAGCCCGTCGGTGTTCAGCGGCTGAGCCACCTCGGTCCGGATCAGCTCGCGCATCCCCTGCCCGGTGATGGCGCGGGCCAGCCCGGAAAGCAGCCAGCCGAAGGTCAGCGCGTGGTAGGCGGGCTTGCCCAGCAGCCAGCTGACCGGCGCGGAGGCCAACCGCTCCTCCATGCGGACGTGGTCGAGCAGTTCGTCCTTGGCCACGCCGTTCAGATGAGCGAGCCCCGCCCGGTGCCTCAGCGCGTCGCGCACGGTGATGCGCGACTTTCCGTTCACTGCGAACGCCGGCCAGTACTCGGCGACCGGGGCGTCGTAATCGACCAGACCGCGGTCGGCCAGCCGGTGGATGACGGTCGCGGCAACACCTTTGGTGGCGGAGAACACCATGGTGCCGGTGTCGGCGTTCCAATGGCGTCTTCCCCGCCGGTCTGACCAACCCGTCCAGATGTCGACCACCGGCTTGCCGTCGAGGTAGACGGCCAGCGCGCCGCCGCCGAGCCGACGCCACGGAAACATCTGGGCGAATAGCCTTACCGCACAGGCGAAATTCTCATCTGCGGCGCCCTGAACACCACGCGGCAGAGCAGAGCTGTCCGCTCCGCGTGGGAGCCCCGCTTCGCGCTTCCGGTTATTGACGCCCGTCATAATTCATTGAATTTACCTCGACGCGTGGCAAAGAACTCCGGAGTTACCGATTTGTTAACCAGACGAGGTCGGCCGTTGTTCTGCGGCGTCGAGGATCTGCTGCGCAGCAAGCGCCGGAGTCAGTTCGCCGTCGCGGACCTGGCGCTCGATTTCGGAACGGATCTGACGAACCCCGGGGCTGCTCACCAGCCGGTCCAGCACCGTCTCGCGGACCATCGACCAGGTCCATTCCACCTGCTGGGTGCGTCTGCGGGCGTCGAATTCACCTGCCGCGGTGAGCACTTCGCGATGCCTGAGTATCGTTTCCCAGAGCTCGGCCAGTCCGGTGCCCTGCAACGCGCTCAATGTCAGCACTGGTGGGCGCCAGAGAGTTTCACGTGGATAAAGCAGGCGGATGGCCCCGGCCAGCTCCCGCGCGGCCGCCTTGGCTTCGGTGGCGTGCTCGCCATCAGCCTTGTTGACGACAACGATGTCGGCCAGTTCGAGCACACCCTTCTTGATCCCCTGCAACTGATCACCGGTCCGGGCCAGCGTCAGGAAAACGAACGTGTCGACCATGTTGGCAACCGCCACCTCGGACTGACCCACCCCCACGGTCTCGACCAGGATGACGTCATAGCCCGCCGCTTCCAGCAACACGATCGTCTCGCGGGTCGCCTTCGCCACACCGCCAAGAGTCCCCGAGGTGGGTGAGGGCCGAATATAGGCATCCGGCTGAACCGCCAGCCGCGCCATTCGGGTCTTGTCACCCAGAATCGAGCCGCCGGTACGGGTGGATGAGGGATCCACGGCCAGCACCGCGACCCGGTGGCCCCGCTCGACGAGGTACATTCCGAGCGCCTCGATACCGGTGGACTTGCCTACCCCGGGAACCCCGGTGATACCGACGTGGAGGGCATTTCCGGCATCCGAGGAAAGCTCCAGCAGCAGTTCCTGGGCATGCTGCCGGTGGTCGGCACGAGTGGATTCAACAAGTGTGATCGCCCTGGCCAGCGCCGAGCGGTCACCGTCGCGGACCGCAGCCGCCAAGTCACCGACCGGTTGGCTCATCTACGTCAGCGAGTATCCGAGGCGGTCAGCCAGCGTGCCCAGCAAACCGATCGCCGCATCGGCGATGACGGTGCCCGGCGGAAAGATCGCGGTGGCGCCGGCAGCATAGAGCTCCTCGAAGTCCCCCGGCGGGATGACCCCGCCGACCACGATCATGATGTCCGGCCGGCCGACCTCGGCGAGTGCATCCCGCAGCGCAGGCACCAGCGTCAGGTGGCCCGCGGCAAGAGAGGACACCCCGACCGCGTGCACATCGTTGTCGGCTGCCTGACGCGCCACCTCATCCGGAGTCGAGAACAGCGAGCCCACATCGACGTCGAACCCGATGTCGGCGAAGGCAGTCGCGATCACCTTCTGCCCGCGGTCGTGGCCGTCCTGACCCATCTTGGCCACCAGGATCCTGGGCCTGCGGCCATCGGCCTCGGCGAACTTCTCCACCAGTTCCGTTGCAGCTGCCATCTTTCCGACAGTTTGCCCCATCCCCACCTCATCTCGGTACACACCGGCGATGGTCCGGATCTCGGCCTGGTGGCGGCCGTAGACCTTCTCCAGCGCATCGGAGATCTCGCCGACGGT
>JAGQTR010000346.1:4521-6115 GCA_020438915.1 Mycobacterium sp. | reverse complement strand
TGTTGGACTGGCTGCGCGGGCTCGTCGGAAGTGGTTACGTTGCCCCGGGCGCGCTGAAGCGACTGATCGTCGTCAGCGACGTCGCTGCAGCTCTGTCCGCATGCGCACCGGCCGATTGGCCGGTGTTCGATTAACCGGTGCCGCCCCAACTAGGGTGGCCGACAGACCGATATGACCGACGAGCACTGGCACGAGGAGCCGATATGACGGAGAAATCCGGAACCCGCAGCAGTGTCGGGTTGTTCGATATTGCGGGCCAGGTACCTGGTCTGCTGATGGATGCACCGACGATCCTGCGCGGCGTCGCCACGGGGTTCCTGGCCCGGCCGACGGCCAAGACCTCTATCGGCAAGGTCTTCCAAGACCGGGCTGCCCGCTACAGCGACAAGCTGTTCCTGAAGTTCGAGGACCGCGAAATCACCTATGGCGAAGCCAACGAGACGGTGAATCGCTACGCGGCGGTGTTGGCGGCCAAGGGTGTCGGGCCGGGTGACGTCGTCGGCATCATGCTGCGCAACTCGCCGGAGCCCGTCATGCTCATGCTGGCGGCGGTCAAATGCGGTGCGATCTCGGGGATGCTGAACTACAACCAGCGCGACGAGGTGCTCAAGCACAGCCTCGGGCTGTTGTCGGCCTCAGTCATCGTCGCGGCCACCGAGTTCGTGGAGGCCATCACCGACAGTGGCGCCGACACCGACGGACTGATGACCCTCGACGAACTCACCCAGCTCGCGGCCACCGCACCAACGACCAATCCGGCATCGGCATCGGCTGTCCTTGCCAAGGAAAAAGCGTTCTTCATCTTCACCTCCGGCACCACCGGGATGCCCAAGGCCAGCGTGATGACCCACTACCGATGGCTGCGGGCGTTGGCCGGGTTCGGTGGCCTGGGCATGCGGCTGAACAGCAATGACACGCTGTATTGCTGCCTGCCGCTTTACCACAACAACGCGCTGACGGTGGCGTTGTCGTCGGTGCTGAACTCCGGTGCCACGCTGGCGTTGGGCAAGTCGTTCTCGGCGTCGAGATTCTGGGACGACATCATCGGCTACGACGCCACCGCGTTCGTCTACATCGGGGAGGTGTGCACCTACCTGCTCAGCCAGCCCGAAAAGGACACCGACCGCAAGCACAAGGTGCGGGTGATCTGTGGCAACGGGCTGCGGCCGGCGATCTGGGACGAATTCACCGAGCGGTTCGGCATCGATCGGGTCTGCGAGTTCTACGGCGCCAGCGAGGGCAACACGGCGTTCGTCAATGTGCTGAATGTCTCGAAGTCGACCGGCATCTGTCCGACGCCGGTGGCGTTCGTCGAATACAACGAATCCGGTGACCCGGTACGTGACAAGGAAGGCCGCGTCCGCAAGGTTCGTAACGGCGAGCCCGGTCTGTTGCTGTCCAAGGTCAGTAGTTTTCAGCCTTTCGATGGTTACACCGACGAGAAGGAGTCGGAGAAGAAGTTGGTGCGCGACGCCTTCAAGGAGGGCGACGTGTGGTTCAACACCGGTGACCTGATGCGATCGCAGGGCTTCGGGCATGCGGCGTTCACCGACCGGCTCGGCGACACTTTCCGGTGGAAGGGCGAGAACGTGGC
>JAGQTR010000346.1:1678-4440 GCA_020438915.1 Mycobacterium sp. | reverse complement strand
AAGGCGGGCATGGTGGCGATCCAGCTCAAGGACGGCCAGGATTTCGACGGTAAGGCGCTGGCCAAGGCGGCCTACGACAAGCTGCCCAACTACGCGGTCCCGCTGTTCGTGCGGGTGGTCGAAGAGCTCGCGCACACCTCGACGATGAAGAGTCAGAAGGGCGACCTGCGCAAACAGGGTTACGGCGGTGCCAGCAGCGAGGACGACGACGTCAAGATCGAGGATCCGATCTACGTGCTGTCGGGCAAGAGTGAAGGCTACGTGCCGTTCTACGAGGAATATCCCGGAGAGGTCGCGGCCGGCAAGAAGCCAAGGTAGCGAATCGGGCGCGTTCGGCGACCGTCAGCGTCGCCAAACGCGCCCGATCGGCCTGCCAACGGCTGGCCCGTAGCCTTGAGGGCGTGCAGTCGACGTTTCTTGGGCACCCGGTGACGGGGGATCGGGCGCTGATCATGGCGATCGTGAACCGTACGCCGGATTCCTTCTACGACCGCGGCGCGACGTTCACCGACGAGGCAGCCAAGCAGGCCGCGCACCGGGTGGTCGGTGAGGGCGCCGACATCGTCGACGTGGGGGGCGTGAAGGCGGGTCCGGGGAGCAACGTCGATGTCGCCGAGGAGATCGCTCGCGTCGTACCGTTCATCGAATGGCTCCGCGACACCTTCCCCGACCAACTGATCAGCGTCGACACCTGGCGCGCCGAGGTGGCCAAACAGGCCTGCGCCGTCGGAGCGAATCTGATCAACGACACGTGGGGTGGCGCTGATCCGGACCTCGCGGGAGTCGCCGCCGAGTTCGGTGCCGGATTGGTGTGTTCGCACACCGGTGGCGCGGTGCCGCGGACCCGCCCGTTCCGGGTCAACTATGGGGTCTCCGAGCGCGGCGTGGTGGACGACGTCATCGCCGAGGTGACCGCTGCGGCCGAACGTGCGGTAGCACTGGGCGTGCGACGGGACGGCATCCTGATCGATCCGACCCATGATTTCGGCAAGAACACTTATCACGGTCTTAGTTTGTTGCGCCATGTGAAAGACCTTGTAAAAACTGGATGGCCGGTCCTGATGGCGTTGAGCAACAAGGATTTTGTCGGGGAGACTTTGGGTGTGGAACTGACCGAACGCTTGGAGGGCACCCTGGCGGCCACCGCGCTGGCCGCTGCGGACGGAGCCGCGATGTTCCGGGTGCATGAGGTGGGGTCCACCCGACGCGTCCTGGAAATGGTCGCGTCGATCCAGGGTTCGCGTCCGCCGACGCGCACGGTGAGGGGATTGGCATGACTGTGCTCTCGGATCGGGTCACCGAGCTTGCCCTGGAAGGTGTCGCCGAACATCGCTGGCTTACCAGCCACAGCTGGAGCCGCCCGCACTGGACGGTCGCTGAACTCGAGGCGGCCAAGGCGGGCCGCACCGTGTCGGTGGTGCTGCCCGCGCTGAACGAGGAGGAGACCGTCGCCGGCGTCGTCGAGACCATCACCCCGCTGCTCGGCAGCCTGGTCGATGAGCTGGTGGTGCTCGACTCCGGTTCCACCGATGACACCGAGATCCGCGCGCTCGCCGCCGGGGCCCGGGTGGTCAGCCGCGAAGTCGCGCTGCCCGAGGTCGCGCCGCAGCCCGGTAAGGGTGAGGCGTTGTGGCGGTCACTGGCCGCCACCACGGGCGACATCGTCGTCTTCGTCGACTCGGACCTGCTCGATCCCGATCCGATGTTCGTGCCCAAGCTGCTGGGCCCGCTGCTGACCACCGGAGGCGTTCATCTGGTCAAGGGCTTCTACCGACGGCCCCTCAAGATCAGCGGCAGTGAGGACGCCAACGGGGGCGGCCGGGTCACCGAGTTGGTGGCGCGGCCGTTGCTGGCGGCGCTGCGGCCTGAGCTGATGTGTCTTTACCAGCCGCTGGGCGGGGAGTACGCGGGAACCCGTGAATTGCTGACGGCGGTGCCCTTCGCTCCGGGCTACGGTGTCGAGATCGGTCTGCTGATCGACGCCTACGACCGGCTGGGTCTGGACGCCATCGCCCAGGTGAACCTCGGGGTGCGCACCCACCGCAACCGGCCGCTGACCGAGTTGGCGTCGATGAGCAGGCAGGTCATCGCCACCCTGCTGTCGCGGTGCGGGGTGCCCGATTCCGGGGTAGGGCTCACGCAGTTCTTCGCAGACGGCGAGGACTACTCCCCGCGGATCTCGACGGTATCGCTTCAGGACCGTCCGCCGATGATCACGCTGCGCCCGCGCTGACTATTTGTCACTGGCATCGGGCAATATCGAGGCGTGACCCTCGTTCTGCTCTACCTCGTGGTCCTCGTCTTGGTCGGTGTCGTCTTGTTCGCCGTGGGCAGCCTGCTCTTCGGCCGTGGCGAGGTGTTGCCCGCACTGCCGCGCGCCACCACCGCCACGGTGTTGCCTGCCTCTGGTGTCACCGGCGCCGACATCGACGCGGTGAAGTTCACCCAGACCCTGCGGGGGTACAAAACCAGTGAGGTCGACTGGGTGCTCGACCGCGTCGGGCAGGAACTCGACCTGCTGCGCGGTGAGCTCGCAGCGGTCCGTGGCGCCTGTGGGCTGCTGGATCCCGGCGATGAAGAATCGGGGGAGGGCGCCCACGCTCTGCCGCCGGACCAGATGTGGGAAGACTCGTGACGACTGCCTCGGCCGATCGCCGAATCCGATGCGGCTGGATCGACCAATCACGATTATCGCCAGAGGATTTCGAACTTTACTGCGATTACCACGACAACGAGTGGGGCCGCCCGTTGCATGGTTCGGC
>JAGQTR010000346.1:804-1535 GCA_020438915.1 Mycobacterium sp. | reverse complement strand
GATCGACTGATGGCGGACGCGGGAATCGTGCGCAACCGGTCCAAGATCGAGGCGACGATCGCCAACGCCCGGATCGTCGCCGAGCTGGCCGAAGACGGTGTCGACTTCTCGGAGCTGCTGTGGTCGTTTGCGCCGCAGGACCGGACCACCCGGTCCAGGCCCGCCGATCTCTCCCAGCTTGCCGCGGTGACATCTGAATCGAAGGCAATGGCCAAGGAACTCAAACGCCGTGGATTGCGATTCGTCGGCCCGACGACGGCGTACGCGTTGATGCAGGCCACCGGCATGGTCGACGATCACGCCGCCAACTGCTGGGTTCCACCCCTGTTCGATTGACCGTACGCGCCGAAACCGGCAGCTCGGGCGGCTATCGGGGCCGTCTTAGCCGTGCCTTAGCCGGGTCTTTGCACACGGGGCGGCGCGGATAGGGAACAATGGAGACCTGTAGCAGTTCAAGGCCGGGTGCTGTCTGTGTTCCTCGCAGGGTTGGGCACGCCCGGCTCTTACGGATACACCGGGCCCTTGACGGGCACGCCCATGCGGAGGGAGCACTCGATGGCGGCGATGAAGCCCCGGACCGGAGACGGTCCACTGGAAGCAACCAAGGAGGGGCGGGGCATCGTGATGCGGGTACCACTGGAGGGTGGTGGCCGGCTCGTCGTCGAACTGACCCCCGACGAAGCCGCCGCACTGGGTGACGAACTCAAGGCCGTCACAAGCTAGCGCTCGGT
>JAGQTR010000346.1:0-735 GCA_020438915.1 Mycobacterium sp. | reverse complement strand
GCTCGGCGATGTGCGCCCAGGAGAACTCCTCGATGCACCGCTGACGCCCCGCCAGTCCGAACTGGCGGGCCTTTTCGGGGTCGCCGACAAGCGCGTTGACCGCGTAGGCGAGTTCCCGCTCGAAGGACGCCGTGTCGTTCGGGTCGTAATGCACGAGCAGGCCCGTCTGCTGATCGGCTACCACCTCGGGAATCCCACCGACATCGGAGGCCACCACCGCCGTCGCGCATGCCATCGCCTCGAGGTTGACGATTCCCAGGGGTTCATATACCGAGGGGCATACGAAAGTCGTTGCCGACGAGAGAATTTCGCGGATCTTGGTGGTCGGAAGCATTTCCCGCACCCAGAACACTCCGCTGCGTGCATCCGAGAGTTGCTGCACCGCGGAGGCCACCTCGGCGGCGATCTCCGGGGTGTCCGGGGCGCCCGCGCATAACACCAGCTGAACCTCGGGGGCGAAGTGGTGGGCCGCGGCCACCAGGTGGGATACCCCCTTCTGGCGGGTGATCCTGCCGACAAACGCAACGATGGGACGCGAGCGGTCGACACCGAGCTCCTCGAGGACCGAATCGCCCTCGACCGGTGGGGCCGGATGCCAAGCCTGGGTGTCGATGCCGTTTCGCACGACGTGCACCCGCCCGGGGTCCAGCGAGGGATAGGCGCCCAACACGTCTTCGGCCATCCCGGTGTACCAGGTGTGGGAGTGCACGACCGTGGCGGCTGCGGCCGCGTTGA
>JAGQTR010000345.1 GCA_020438915.1 Mycobacterium sp. | reverse complement strand
CGTTCGGCGATGACGTCGGTCATCTGTTCCAGGCCACCACCGTGGATGGCCAGGAATCCGAATCGCGACCGGATCATGCTGTGCTCGGTGATCGCCGAATCGGTGAGCAACTCTGAAAGTGTCTGTGGAGCAACAGAATCAGGCTGCGCGTTGGGTTGCGGCCAGCCGGCGGGATCCCAGCGTTCGAGAAACTCGATCCATCGGTGTGGCAGGCCGTGGTGTCGCGCGCCGTCGAGGACCCGTTCCAGGTACCCGGACCGCGGCGGCCCAGGTTCGACGCGATGGTCGATGTAGACCCAGGCTGACGACGGGCCGCCCGCGGTGACAACGGTGAGCCGGTCCCGCCGGTAACGCGCGGGGACTCCTTCGGCGCTGTCGAGGGTCGCCAGATCCCGGTCGGACACCTGCCACACCACGCCGTGTACTTCGCTGCCGGTTAACGGCTCGACGGTGGCGACTCCCCGCTCGTTGATGAGCCAGTCGTGATCGGCCAGCGTCGCGCGCTGCGGATTGGTGGCATCGGGGCAACGCTGCGCCATCTGCTGCGCGCACAGGTTGGAGCCGTACGCGAAGTAGGTGTGCCGGTCTGCCATTCAGCCTTTCACGGTCAGATAGATCAGGGCCACGTTCAGCACACTAATGACTCCCGCAACCGACCACCCGAGGACGGTCGTGACGCGGTGGTTGGTGTCGGCACCCATCAGGGGCACATTGCCGGTCAGTCGCACCAGTGGGATCAGCGCGAACGGTATCCCAAACGACAGGACGACCTGTGACAACACCAGCGCCCGGCTCGGATCGATGCCCACGGCCAGGATCGCCAGGGCGGGCAGCAGCGTGATGAACCGGCGTGCCACCAAAGGAATGGATCGGCGCAGCAACCCCTGCATGATCATGGCGCCTGCGTAAGCGCCGACCGAGGAGGATGCCAGCCCGGACGCCAGCAGACCGATTGCGAACAGCAGAGCGACGGTGTACCCGAGCGTGCTCTGGACCGCCAGGTAGGCGCCCTCGATGGAGTCGGTATCGCCCATGCCTTGCAGGTTTGTCGCCGCGATGAGCAGCATCGACATGTTCACCGCGCCGGCGAGCAACATGGCGATGCCGACATCCCACCGCGTGATGCGAAGCAGTCGCCGGCGCACCGGACCGGGCTCGGGGTGGCCGTGACGATCGCGGGCTAGGCCGGAATGCAGGTACACCGCGTGTGGCATGACGGTGGCGCCCAGCATTGCGGCGGCCAACAGGACGCTCTCAGCACCGTCGAACCGCGGAATCAGCCCGGTCGCGACGTCGTCGATCGACGGGGGTGCCGCCACCAGGCTGGTCAGGAAGCCGATCGCGATGATCATCAACAATCCGGTGATGACCCGTTCGAAGGTCTGTTGGCCGCGGCGGTCCTTGACAACCAGCAGCAGCATCGACACCACTCCGGTGATCACGCCGCCGACGAGCAGTGGCAGGTCGAAGAGCAGATAAAGCGCGATCGCGCCACCGATGACTTCGGCGAGATCGGTTGCCATAGCCACTAATTCGGCTTGCAGCCAGTAGGCGAGCCTGCTCGGTCGGCCCATCCGGGTTCCGACGGCTTCGGGCAACGACAGGCCGGTTACCAAGCCGAGTTTTGCCGACAGGTATTGCACGAGAAACGCCATGAGGTTGGCGGCGACGATCACCCAGACCAGCAGGAATCCGAACTGCGCACCCGCACTGACGTTGGCCGCCACGTTGCCTGGGTCGACGTAGGCGACTGCTGCAACAAACGCGGGTCCGAGCAGTAGCCAACCGGGCCGTGCCCGCGAATTGACGTCCTGCGTCACCACACTCCTTCTCTATCCGGGGAATCGAATAGAAAAGTTAGGGTAACCGAAACCGGGTCGGGCGGCCAATTCTCACGCTGAAAACGGTGTCACTACGAGCCGAGGCCGAAGCCTCCGACCAGCGGCCAAAACCCGAATCCCTGCCAACCGCCGGATCTCCACGGTGGCGGGGTGGTGATCAACTGAGTGCTGCCCTTGGTCTGGCAGACGGTGACAGTCGATCCCACGTCAGTGCAGTCGGGGGCGGCAACTGCGAGCGGTGCGCTGCCCAGGGCGATGGTGAGCCCGCCGATGAACACGGCAACGTACTGCACCGCTGTCCTCATCGTCGGCTCCTTGCGCCGGTGTGCGGTCGTCCGTCAGAGGACGAACATTCCCATGCCACCCATCCCGTACATGCCCATGCCGCCCATGGCTCCGGGCGCCAGCATGCTCGGCCGCGCGTCGAGCTGGGCGTTTCCGGGCGTCTCGCAGAGGGTGGTTGTACCGCCCTCCATGCCGCCACCTGCTTCGGTCTCCTCGCATTGCGGCATCAGCCCTGGTGAGGCGAGCGCGGCGGGTGCCGCAGCGATCGCGAGCGAGGCGCCGCCGGCCACCAGGAGAGCGGCGAGGGCAGAAATTGGAGCCTTCATTTCGGAATCCTTCCAGCGTGATTACGCTCTAGCGTACAGACCTTTGCCGGGAATCGGAGGCAAGTCCAGCGCCGTCACGATCCCGGGCTGGGCGTCGACAACCGCGGGAATCGCGTTCACCACGCGGGCCGCGGTGGCCACCAGGCCGGCATGGTTGTGGTCGCCGTTGGGGCTACTAAGGCATAGGTCAAGGGCGTACGAGGGTTCGCCGGTGATCTCGATCCGGTACGAGCCGCCGTGCTGGGCGGGCTGCGGCCAGTCCGGGCATAGATCGTCTCGCAGCCGGGTCACGTGTTCGAGGACGACGGCGACCTCGCCGTCCTTCATCCCGCGGACCTCGAACCGCATCGCGGCGGTGGTGCCCTTCTCGATGTGGCCGGCAGCGATGTCGAAGTCCTCGGGCGCCGGGACGCGAACATGGGTCTCAGTGACTTCGTCGAGTTCGATTCCCAGGCCTGCGGCCAGCTGTCGCACCACCGAACCCCACGCCAGGCTCAGTACGCCGGGCTGCAGCAGCATCGGCGTTTCGTCGAGACGGCCGCCGAAACCCATCACATCGAACATCACCGTGGCACTGTCGTAGGTGTCGTAGTTGATGATTTCCATGCAGCGGATCTGCTGGATGTTCTGACAGGTCCCGGCCAGCGCCATCGGCAGTAGGTCGTTGGCGAAGCCCGGGTCGATGCCGTTGACGAACACGCTCGCGTTGCCGGCCTTGGCGGCATCCTCAATGGGGGCGACCATGTCCTCGGGCAGTACCTTCCACGGGTGCTGCAGGAACACCGCGCTGCTGCCCACCACATTGACGCCGGCGGCCAGGATGCGCCGGTAGTCCTCGAGCGCCTCCGGCAGGCGGTTATCAGCCATCGCTGTGTAGACCGCGCATGCGGGGTTGGTCGCGAGCACGGCATCGAGGTCGGTCGTGGCCAGAATTCCCGTCGAATCCGACAGTCCGGCGAGCTCGGCGGCATCTTTTCCGGCCTTGGACTCCGAGGAGACCCACACCGCGGTGAGCTTGAACCGTGGATCGGTGATCAGCTGGGTCAACGCATGTTTGCCGACGTTCCCGGTTCCGATTGCGGCAACGGGGATGGGCCCGGGGGTAGTCACGATGATCTCCTCTACAGATCGGGAATCGGGAGCTCGAGGTTCGGAAAGTTGATCCCGCCGTCGACCTCGAGCGTCTTGCCGGTCAGGTAACTGCCTGCCGGTGAGGCGAGATATACCGCGGCTGCGGCGATGTCGAGCGGGTCGCCGAGCCTGCGCAGTGGGGTCGCCTGCTCCATCGGGGTGCGCAGATCTTCATTGCTGGCCACGATGTCGAGTGCCGAGGTGAGAATCGACCCGGGCGCGATCGCGTTCACGCGGATGCGCGGCGCGAGGTCAAGCGCCGAGAGCCGCGTGTAGTGCGCGAGTGCGGCCTTCGCCGTGCCGTAGGCGGCGAAACCGCGTCCGGCGACCCGGCCCATCGTCGAGGTGATGTTG
>JAGQTR010000344.1:344-3543 GCA_020438915.1 Mycobacterium sp. | reverse complement strand
GCGGACGGGGTACGACGTTTGTGCGGCAAGCCCCACAGCAGCCGGTCGCAGCGACCAAAGTCGGTACCGATGTCGAACAGGTCGACATGACCACTGCGGCGTCTTCGTCCAAGTCGACTCCGGACGCGGGATCGCAGAGTTCAGCCAGCAACGCTGCGGTGGTGCCACCGTCTCCGGTGTCGCAGAAGCCGGTGTCCACAGCGGTGGCGCCGCAAGCATCCGCCACGCCGACGAAGCAGACAGGATTGCTGTCGGGTTTGCTCTCATGGCTGACGCCCAAGCAGTCGGGTACGGGCACCGGAGCGCCGATCGCTCCGGCCAACAGTTTCGCCGCCATGCTCGAGATGATTCGGCGAGATTTCGAAAGATTGTTTACCAATAAGGGTCCGACGGCCACGCCCACGCTGAGCAGTCAGACCGACCCGGCTGTGGTGATCGGCTCGATCAACGCCGTCGATCCCGAGGATAATCCCTTGGCCTACAAGGTGGTTTCGGCTCCGTCCCGTGGCACCCTCTCGATCGACTCTCTGGGCAACTTCACCTATACCGCTCGCACCGACCTGGCGAAAAGTGGCGGAGACGATAAGTTTGTGGTCTCGGTGCGCGATACCAGCTTCAGTCTGAACTTCTGGGTTCCCAAAACGATCAAAGTTCCGGTAACCGTGACCGTGGCCGCCCCAACCGTCGCGACGCCGGTTGCGTTGCCGGCTGCGTCGCCGGTGACCACCACTGCAGATTCGGGTGACCGGACGGGTGGCGCCGCGCTGACAGCGCAGCCCACGTCATTGGAGTCCGCCGCGGCAAGCGACTCGACCGTTGCGATGGCTATGTCAGGAGAGCACCAGCACCCGGCTGCCGAAGACGAATTCGTCACGCTGGCGAGCTTCGGCGATTTACACGGTAGCGACCACACCGGCCATGAGGGTCTCGTCGGTGGACGGACAGCGATAACCACCGAGGCGCTGCTCGCCTACAACAACCTGCGCCAGTTCGTCGGTCTCTCCCCGGCCACTCTCGACGAAGTCGGCGCCTGGGCTTTCGCAAACGCATTGACCAACAACACGCAGGCGTGGGGTACCGATCAGCAGGGCGTCGGCCTGTACTACTCGATGCAGGGCGCCAAGGTCGGATGGATCGCCGACGACAAATACGATCCCCAAATCCTGGCCGATATTCAACGAACAGCCAGGATCGGCTCCGCTGAGGACGTCATGGACATGGTGGCCCAGTACGGCCACAGCGGGTTTGCCGATTACCTGACCACCAACGGTTTTGACCAGACATTCATCAACACCCTGAAGATGGAGCCCCACAACGCCGGATGGATGCATAGTCGGGCGCACGGTCGGCTCTCCATCGAAGGAGTGGCGACCTCCCATGATGTGAACCACCTCACGGTGCTCAGCCACGATCAGACGCAACCGTTCATGAACGACACGTTCGATTGGCCACAGTGGCCTGCGCTCAAGGTGTCGGACTCCGGCGTGATCGAGTACTTCCAGAGCATGGTCACCCTCGGTAACCCGGTGGGCAGCAACTTGGACAGCCTCAACGGTCCTCCCACACAGACTGATCCGGCCGCCGGCGGCATCAATTCGGGTAACGAGGGTGACAAGTTATGGGGGGAAGCATATTTCGCTCCCTATGTGGATATGGCGGGCTGGCCGGTCCCGGACTTGATCAAGATCGCCAAGGACTACGGCGTCTCGTTGTTGACCCTTGGGTTCGTGCAGGCGACCCCGGATGGGAATCCGGCGTGGGGCGGATATCCGACCTTGACACCCGGGTCGTCTGACTCTCAGGCCCAATCGATCGATGCATCGATTGCAGCGTTCCAGGCCGCGGGTGGCGATGTGATGATCTCGCTTGGCGGCGCGAACGGAACCACGTTGGCGCAGTCCTACGCCCAACGGGGACTTGGCGCATCGGCTTTGGCGAATGCCTATACCGCAGTGGTGGACAAGTACAACTTGAACCGGGTCGATTTCGACATCGAAGGAGCGGCGGTCGCTGAGCCGACCTCGGTGGCGCTGCGCAGCGCGGCGATCGCGCTGTTGCAGCAGGCGCGGCCGGACTTGGAAGTGTGGTACACGCTGCCCGTGCTGCCGAGCGGTCTGACCCAAGACGGTCTCAAGGTCGTGGACTCGGCACTCAAAGCCGGTGTGCGACTGGACGGCGTCAACGTCATGGCGATGGACTACGGCGAATCAGCCGCACCTACCAGCGGTCCGAATGCCAAGACGATGGGTGCGTATGCGATCCTCGCCGCTGAGTCGACCCACGCCCAGCTGACGTCGTTGTTCGACCAAAACGGTCAGGAATTCGGCTGGAAGCAGCTTGGCGTGACGCCCATGATCGGCGTGAACGACGTCATCACAGAGGTTTTCACCGTCGCTGATGCTCAGGCACTTGAAGACTTTGCCCGCGCCAAAGGCCTCGGGATGCTATCCATGTGGTCGGTCAGCCGCGATACCCCCGGCAGTCTGGGGCAGGCCTCGCCCACAGCGTCGGGCCTGAATGACCCAGCGGGAAGTTTCAGCAAGGTTTGGAACGACTACGGCACGGTCAACGTCATGGATCTCGGTGCGCCCGGCGGGGGCGGCACCGGCGGCGGGGGCGGTCCGGTCGAGGGTGGCACCACCACGGTCATCGGCTGGCACTGGGGCGCCAACACAGTTCTGGACTTCGACCCGGCCAAGGACAAGCTGGACTTCGGTTGGTTCCAGCCCGGCAACTTCGACGTGACCGAGCAGGCCGGTTCCACGCGGATCACGGTCGTCGACAACGGCGGCCAGACTTACACCCTCAACGGTGTCGCGCTCAACGAGATGACGATCGGCAACATCGTCGCACTCGACACCAACACCGTCGCCAAGTGGCAGACCCTGATCAACAACGCGGGTCCGTCCACACCGCAGTTGCCCAGCATCACCATTGCCGACGTTTCGGTCGTCGAGGGCGATGGGGCACACAGCCACTTCATGTTCGTGGCGACACTGAGCGAGGCTTCGACCACCCCGGTGACGGTCAACTATTCGACGGCCAACGGCAGCGCAGTCGCCGGCAGTGATTACATCGCCAGTTCCGGCACACTTACGTTCGCTCCCGGCGCCACGTCACAGACAGTGCACGTGGACATCATCGGCGACACCGTTGCGGAGCCGAACGAGACGTTCACCGTCACACTGTCCACCCCGAG
>JAGQTR010000344.1:0-293 GCA_020438915.1 Mycobacterium sp. | reverse complement strand
GCGCCGGTGTTGCCGACGATTTCGATTGCTGATGTGTCCAAGGCTGAGGGCAACAGCGGCAGCTCGAATATGGGCTTCACCGTGACCTTGGACAAGGCCTCCACCACCCCGGTGACGGTCAATTACACGACGGCCAACGGCACCGCGACCGCCGGTTCGGATTACACCGCCAAGACCGGCACGATCACCTTCAACCCGGGGGTGACCTCCCAGGTGGTCAACATCGCCGTCGCCGGCGACACGGTCGTGGAGTCCAACGAGACGCTCACCGTCACACTGTCCACCCCGAGCGG
>JAGQTR010000343.1 GCA_020438915.1 Mycobacterium sp. | reverse complement strand
GGCGCAGCCGGTTCCGGTGGCGGCGGCTGCGGTGCGTCAGGTGGTGGCAGCCAGGGGTAGAGCGGCTCCGGGGCAGCGGCCGGGGCGCCCTGCGGTGGTGGTGGCTGTGGCGAGGGCGATGGCGTTGGCGCCCAACGTCTCCCGGCACTGTCGTCGGGTTCGTGGACGCTCGCCCGGACGTCCTCGGAGAACCTGCGGTGGGCGCCTCCCGCCTCGTCTGCCATCGCGGGCCGGACCTCGGGTGGGTGAGGTTCGGCGGGAACGTCGATGATCGGGCTCTCCTCGGTGTCGGTGGCGTGGGCTTCGTGGTCGAAGACCGCTTCGACATCCTCGGCGTCGATCCGGCTGGCGCTGACTCGGCCTGCAGTGTCGGAGCCGGGGGTCCATTCGCCATACACCCGCGTACTCGTCCGATCCGTCTCGATGGCGTGCCGGTGCGACAGGTCGGTGTCGAACAGGTACTCCAGGTTCGCCCGCAATGCGGCCAATTCTGCGCGCAGTGCCGACACCTCGTCGGATGACTGGGCACGAAACTCCGACGCGATCTCACGGCGCAGCTGCGTTTCGACCGCGAGCTCGTACTCCCGCCTCGCGGAGATCTCGCGCTCGAGTTGCAGATCGTAGACAAGTTTCAGATCCCGCACCTTGGCCTGGTCGCTGTCGCTCTGTCGCCGGTAGATGACCGACACGAAAGCGGCGACCACCGCAGCCCACAACGCCAGGAGGACAGCTAGCTTCAGCAACTCGGCGCGGTTGGTGAAAACCAGTGCCGAGCTCGCCCCTATGGCGAGCACCAGCAACACCGTCATCAAGATCCAACCGGGCCGCCGGGCACCCCGCCGAAGGCGGCCGGCGCGGGTCGGATCGGTCATGGGCCGACTGTACCGTTCACTGGTCATCTGGCGTGTCGACCCCTACGGCGATTCGGCCGACCGGCTACCAGATTCGGTCAGCCGGGGGCCGTATCGGCGTTCTCCGGCGGCTCATCCGGTGACCTGCAGCAATGCTGCAGCCACAGCGCCGCGACGACCAATGCGAGGGCGCAGAGGCCGGCCACGACCGCACCGGCGGTGTCCTCGGCAGCCACCCGCAACATGCTGCGTCGAGGGAGCAGGTAGGCCAGGACGGCCAGCCACCACCCCAGCACCACCGCACCCATCCACGCCGAGGCCTTGGCGATCACCACCGACCGTGCCACCGCAAGCGGATGCAGCCGGCCCGGCCCGACACCGACCTGGCCGTCGCGGATTCGGGCGCGCACATAGATTCCCCAACCGGCCAGCGCGACGGCGACCCCCAGTAGGGACAGTCCGGTCCAGCCGGTGATCGGCGGGAACCATCGGTACACGACCCGCACGAGCAGATAGCTCGCCACCGCGGTCACCAGGACGGCGGCACCAAGATCTCGCCTTCGCGTCGGCCCCATTATCTGGCCAGCTCGTTCCCGGTTTGCAGCACCGACCGGGTCATCCGGACCCCGGCGCGTTCGGCCGGATCGATCGCATCGAGAAGCCCGGCGACGGACCTCGCGCGGCCCGCGACCGTCAGGGTGGCGTCTGGATCGACGGCCAGCCATGGCACCAGCACGAATGCCCGCACATGAGCGTACGGGTGCGGCAGTGTCAGGACCGCGTCTGCCACCGTCACCTCGTCGGCGGAATCTCGACAGGCGACGATATCGACGTCCAATGTTCTTGGGCCCCAACGATGATCACGAACCCGGTGCGCCGCGTCCTCGATTTCCTGCGCTCGGCGCAACCAGCCGTGCGGGTGCAGCCCCGGATCGTCAGCGATGACGACGGCATTGAGGAACGGCCCTTGTTCGACTCCGCCCCAGGCGTCGGTCTCGTATACCGGCGATACCGCCACGACACCGTCGAGTCCGTCGACCGCGGACTGCAGCCGGGCCAGCCGGTCGCCGAGGTTCGAGCCGATGGACAACACCGCTGAGGTCATCGGGTCGTCACCCGCTCACGGCCCGGTCGTCACGGCGCGAACGACGAGCCACGACCGCAACGTCGGTGAACTCCAGCGGGATCGGGGCGCCGGGCTTGTGCACGACGACCTCGACAGCCTGTACTCGCCCGTCGCGCATCACGTCGTCGGCGATCTCGCCCCCGACCGCCTCGATCAGCTGTCGCGGCGGCCCGGCGACGATGTCGGCGGCGCGCTGGGCAATCACGCCGTAGTCCAGCGTGTCGGCGAGGTCGTCGCTGGCGGCAGCCGTCGTAAGATCGATCCACACGGTGATGTCCACGACGAAGTCCTGTCCGTCACGACGCTCATGATCGAATACCCCGTGGTTGCCACGAACCGTCAATCCCCGCAACTCAATTCGATCAGCCACCGGATTCCTCCCGCCGCCAAGCGGCGACCACCGCGAGCGCATCCACCGATGCCCGCACGTCATGAACCCGCACACCCCACACCCGATGCCACGCCGCTAGTGCGGAGATCACCGCGGTTGCGGTCTCCCGACCGCTCGGGGGTCTCGGTTGACCGTCAGCGGCAGCCAGCAGCGCGCCGAGAAACCGTTTGCGTGACGCCCCGACGAGCACCGGGATGCCGGTCTGGACGAACTCCGGCAGCGCGTTGAGCAGCGTCCAATTATGTTGTGCGGTCTTGGCGAATCCGAGTCCCGGATCGATGATCAGCTTGGCCGGATCCACGCCCGCTCGAACGGCGGAATCCACACCGGCCATCAGTTCGTCGCGCACGTCGACCACCACGTCGCTATAGACACCTACCTCGTGCGGCCGATCGCTGGCGGCCGAACGCCAGTGCATGAGCACCCACGGAACCCCGGCCTCGGCGACCACTCTCACCATGTCGGGGTCCGCTTTGCCCCCGGACACGTCGTTCACGATCGCCGCGCCGTTCTCCAGGGCCGCACGCGCAACCCCGGCGTGCATGGTATCGATACTGACCGTGATACCTTGCTGGGCAAGCTGTTTGACGACAGGGAGCACCCGTGACATCTCGATCTTAGGATCCACCCTGGTGGCACCGGGACGTGTCGATTCACCCCCGATGTCGAGGATCGTGGCCCCCTGAGAGACGAGTTCGGCCCCGTGCTCAACCGCGCGGTCGCAGTCGAGAAACAGGCCGCCGTCGGAGAATGAGTCGTCGGTGACGTTGACGACCCCAATCACTTTGACGCTCACTTCCGCAAGATCAGTTCCAGGGCCTCGGCGCGAGATGCCTTGTCGGTCTTGAACTGCCCACGCACCGCCGAAGTCGTCGTCACGGCACCCGGTTTGCGGATACCACGCATAGCCATGCAAAGGTGTTCGGCCTCGATCACGACGATGGCGCCGCGCGGGTCAAGCTTGCGCATCAGCGCGTCGGCGATCTGCGTGGTCAGCCGCTCCTGCACCTGCGGTCGCTTGGCGTAAAGGTCGACGACCCGGGCCAGCTTCGACAGTCCGGTGACCCGACCGTCCTCGCCCGGGATATAGCCGACGTGCGCCACACCGTGGAATGCGACCAGGTGGTGCTCACATGTCGAGTACATCGGAATGTCCTTGACCAGCACCATTTCGTCGTGCTGTTCATCGAAGGTGGTACCCAGGACCTCGTCGGGGTCGGTGTGCAGGCCGGCGAACATCTCCCGGCACGCACGCGCCACCCGCGCCGGCGTCTCGATCAAGCCGTGCCGATCGGGGTCCTCACCGATGGCGATCAGCAGCTCACGCACTGCCCGCTCCGCACGGGCATGATCGAAGTCGGGGGTGGCGAACGTGGCCGGATGATTGTTGTTCGACCGCGTCATCGAAAGTCTCCGTTCAGGTGGTCCGGCCGGGATTTAGCCGTGATTCGGCGGCGGATCTGCCCGATCTCCATCTCTGCCAGTCTGCTGACCTGAACCCTCGTGCGGTCCCGGAGCAGGCGCACCGCCCCGGTGAGCATGCCGTCCGGACGGCGGGTAAGGCTGATACGAAGGAGCCGGGGGAGGCGGCGGGCCACCATGCCAGCCTGGCGACGCGGGCGGAGCCGGGTATCGGTGACCCTGCTGATGCTGCGGTGGCGAACCCGGCGGTGGCGAGCCGGGCGGGGGCGGCCAGCCGGGCGCATGCCAGCCCGCCGGTGCGCCGTAGTCAGGCTGCGTGGCACCGTTGGCCGGGACTCCGTTGGCTCCCGAACCGTTCGCCCCGTTCTTGCGCTCCGCCTCCGCGGCGGCCCGGGACGCCTGGGCTATGGCGGTCTTGAACGCCGGTTCTGGAACCGGTTTGGGCCATGGCTCGCCGCGCTCGATCGCCAGCTCACCCGGTGTCTTGATGGGCGGCTTGTCCGACGGCACCCGGCCCCCGAAGTCGTCGAACATGGTCAGCCGCGGTCGCTTCTTCACATCCCCGAAGATCGCCGCGAGTTCGACGCGATGCAGGGTTTCCTTCTCCAATAGCTCACCGGCCAGGATGTCGAGCACGTCGCGGTACTCGGTGAGGATCTCCCACGCCTCGGTGTGCGCCGCCTCGATCAGCTTGCGCACCTCGTCGTCGATGATCTGCGCAATCTCGTGGCTGTAGTCGGCCTGCGTTCCCATGGTGCGGCCCAGGAACGGATCGCCGTGCTCGGAGCCGTACCGCACGGCGCCGAGCTTGGAGCTCATGCCGTACTCGGTGACCATCGCGCGCGCAATCTTGGTGGCCTGTTCGATGTCGGACACCGCGCCCGTGGTCGGCTCGCGGAACACCAGTTCCTCGGCGGCACGTCCACCCATCGCGAAGACCAGCCGCGCAATCATCTCCGAGCGCGTCATCAGGCCCTTGTCGTCCTCGGGCACCGCCATGGCGTGCCCGCCGGTACGCCCGCGGGCCAGAATCGTGACCTTGTAGATGGGCTCGATGTCGGGCATCGCCCAGGCCGCCAACGTGTGACCACCCTCGTGGTACGCGGTGATCTTCTTCTCGTGCTCACTGATGATGCGGCCCTTGCGACGCGGACCACCGACGACCCGGTCGACGGCCTCTTCGAGCGCGGGGCCGGTGATGACGGTGCCGTTCTCGCGGGCGGTCAGCAACGCCGCCTCGTTGATGACGTTGGCCAGGTCGGCGCCGGACATCCC
>JAGQTR010000342.1 GCA_020438915.1 Mycobacterium sp. | reverse complement strand
GCGGCAGGTCGAAGTCGTACTCGACACGGTTTTTGATCCGCACCGCCATCAGTGAGTCCAGGCCCAGCTCGATCAGCGGTACCTCCCACGGCAGGTCCTCGGGCTCGTACCCCATCGCCGCGCCGACGATGGTGCCCAGCCGCTGGCCGATGGATTCACCGGTGTCGGGCTTCCACTTCGCGAAGCCCGCGGCGATACCCGCACCGGCGGTGAGGTTGTCGTGCAGGATCGCGGCATCGTCGTCGGGCTCGTCCTCAACGGGCGCAGGGGCGGTGGCGCTTTCGGCGACGGTGCCAGCGCCCACCGCGGCGGGGAGTGCGGACTGCGCATCACCGCGAGCCACGATCGCGTCGTAGACCAGGGTGAACGATTCTTCGATACGTGCGTGCACCTGCACGGCGGCGCCGCCGGGGTGGCGCGTCAACGTGGTCACCAGGCGCGCACCCTCCGCCGGCACCGCACGCTGCTCAGAGGCGACCAGCCTGGTGTCCGGAAGAACCGCAGCCGCAGTCGCTTTCACCAGCGCCGCCAAGTCGGTCGCACCGCGGGGCAGATACTCGAACACATGCCTGCCGTCGGGTGTGGCGACATGGTTACCCGGGATGACCGCCGAGCTGTCGCCGGTGAAGTGCACATCGAGCCAGTGCGGCTTACGGCGAAACTGGGTCGGCGGGATGTCGGCGAAGTCCAACGCACCGGCCAACCCCGTTGAGCTCCTGGGAAATAACGTGCGCAGATCGAGGTCGTGACCATGGACGAACAGCTGCGCCATCGCGGTGGTCATCGAGTCCACTTCGTCCTGCTTGCGGGCCAGCGTGGCGATCAGCTGCGCGTCATGAAGACCCGCGGCAGCCGTCGTCAAACCCACCTGCATGAGTGCGACGGGGTTGGGTGCCAACTCCAGGAATGTGGTGTGGCCGTTGTCGACGGCGTTGCGAATACCGTGGGTGAAATGAACTGAGTGCCGCAGCCCCTTCTTCCAGTAGTCCACATCGTGGATCGGGTCGGCACCCGCACGGAACAGCTTGCCCTCGTGCACAGTTGAGTAGTAGGGAATCTCGAGCGGGCGCGCCTCGATGCCCTGCAGTTCGGCGGCCAGCTCACCGAGCAGCGGATCCATCTGCGAGGTGTGGCTGGCGCCCTTGGTCTGAAACTTCCGGGCGAACCTGCCCTCGGCCTCGGCCCGAGCGATGATCGCGTCCACCTGGTCGGGTGGACCGCCGATGACCGTCTGGGTGGGCGCGGCGTACACGCACACCTCGAGATCGTTGAAGTCGGCGAAGACCGTCTCGATCTCCTCGGCGGAGTACTCCACCAACGCCATCAGCCGGATGTACTCGCCGTACAGCATCGCCTCACCCTCACCCATCAGGTGCGAGCGTGAGCAGATCGTGCGGGTCGCGTCGGCCAGCGACAGGCCACCGGCGAAGTAGGCGGCGGCTGCCTCCCCCAGCGACTGGCCTACCACCGCACCGGGTTTGGCGCCGTGGGCCTTGAGGAGCTCACCGAGGGCGACCTGGATTGCGAAGATGGTGACCTGGGTGGTCTCGATACCGTAATCCTGCGAGTCATCCAGGATCAGCTCGACGACGGAGTAGCCGAGCTCGTCCTGGACGAGCGCGTCGACCTTGTCGATCCACTCGGCGAACGTCTCATCGCGCAGATACAGGTTCTTGGCCATCTTTCGATGCTGGGCACCGAAACCGGCCAGCACCCACACCGGGCCGTTGGCGACCGGACCGTCGGCGGTGAGCACGCTCGGGTTCGGTTTGCCCTCGGCAAGGGCCCGCAGCCCTTTGATGGCCTCATCGTGATCGTGGGCCAGCACCACCGCACGGGATCGGCCGTGGTTGCGGCGCGACAACGACCGCCCGATGGACTGCAGTGACGACGCGCGGCCTTGCTCACTGTCGATCCAGTCCGCGAGCTCGGCGGCCGCCGCCTTCTTCCGCGAGGTCAAGAATCCCGAAACCGCGAGCGGCACAAGGTCTGTCTTCGACTCCGCCGCCGACTCATCGGTACCGGCAGCGAGTTCCTCGCGGGCCAGGGCCAGCAGCCGCAGCGCTTCCTCGGTCAGCGCCGGAGTTTCGGGCTCGTCGTCTACGGCCGGCGCGGGCCGGTCCAGCGCATCGTCATCGTCATCGTCGTGGACGAACTCGCCGTACTCGTCCATCCGCACGCCACCGACGAAGACGGCGGGGGAATCGTCGGTGGCCGGGGTGACCACCGCGACGTCGGGTTCGGGCGCAGGCTCGACGAGGTCGCCCGGCAGCACCTCCCGCAGCACCAGGTGGGCATTGGCGCCGCCGAAACCGAAGCCCGACACACCCGCGATGGCCTTGCCGCTGTACCGGGGCCAATCGGTGACGGTGTCGGCGACCTTCAGATGTTCCTTTTCGAAGTCGATGTAGGGGTTGGGCCCGGCGTAGTTGATCGACGGCGGAATCTTGTCGTTGCGTAGCGCCAGCGCCATCTTGGCCAGGCTCGCCGCACCTGCGGCCGATTCCAGGTGTCCCACATTGGATTTCACCG
>JAGQTR010000341.1 GCA_020438915.1 Mycobacterium sp. | reverse complement strand
CAACTACCCGGGAACGGCTCATTCGACTCCACACCTGCCCGGTCCGTGAGCTTTCCCGCTCGCACCCGGAAGTGAGGTGTGGAGTACATCTGGGGCTGTTGCAGGGTCTCATCGCCGATCCCGCCGGGGCAGGCGGAGCGTCAACGGCGCGCCCACCGATCTCGGCGCACCTGGAGCCGCTCGTCGAACCCGAGATGTGTCTGGCCAGACTGGTGGCGGGGTGAGCACTCATCAACTCGCATCGAGCTCACCCGGACTCGGCCACAGCTGGTATGGGCTGACGAGGTGCCGATGACACAGAGACGCCATGTTCAGGTTCGCCGGATCTATGAGGACCCGGCATCAGGCGATGGCACCAGGGTTCTGGTGGATCGGATTTGGCCCCGGGGGGTGAGCAAAGCCGATGCTCACCTTGACCAATGGTGCAAGGAGATCGCCCCGTCCACCGAATTGCGGAAGTGGTACCAACACGACCCGAAGTTGTTCGAGGAGTTCGCTCGTCGCTACCGGGACGAGCTAACCCAGTCTGACCGCACCACCGCGTTGACGCGTCTGCGCCAAGCGGCCACCCGGGAAATGCTGACGTTGCTGACCGCGACAAAGGCCGTGGACATCAGCGCGGCGGTCGTGCTTGCCGAGACCATCGCAGCCGAAACACCTTCGCGCAGCGACTGAGCGGGGAGCCGTGTCGGTGCGTCGACGTGGAGTGTCAACGACCCCGAAGCCGTGCCGCGATCATCTTCCGAGGGAGCACGCGGGGGCCAGGATAGGCGACGATGACTCGTCCGTGATCGGGCTTGCGGGCCTCGATGAAGGTCACCCCGTTTTCGGTATGGGTGTAGGGAGCCGGATCGTAGTGCCGCAGGCGCTCGGTGATCCGCTCGAACTCCGCCTCGGTATCGGTGGACCATGTGAGGTATTCCACTCCGACAGCTCCGACACCGGGGTGCCGGGCGGAACCCTTTTCGTACAAATAGATCTGAAAGCCGTCCGGCGCCAACAGCAGAGCGGCGCCGGGTTCACGAAGTGAAACCCGGCATGAAAACACATCGCAGTAGAAATCGACCATCCGATCGACGTCCACCACGCGCATCACCGTTGATGTGACCCGGACCGTCGCAGCTTCTGTCTGAGCGGAACTCGTCTCAGATTTCGTATTCGTCATCTCAAACCTCTATCGACGAAGTGTGTAACGGCATCTGCATTCACACTCGGCACCTCCTTAGCCCTCGGCCCGTGCCCGTTCTGCGGCAATGACGAGGTTGCGCAGCGAGCCACTCACCTCGGCGCTGGAGCGGGTCTTCAATCCGCAATCGGGATTGACCCACAGCCGTTCGGCGGGAACGGCCTTCAATGCTGACCGCAGCAACTCGGCAATCTCGGCAGCAGCCGGGATCCGCGGCGAGTGGATGTCGTAAACTCCGGGCCCCACGCTGCTGCCGAAGCCGATCGCATTGAGGTCGTCGAGGACCTCCATGTGGGATCGGGCAGCCTCGATGGAGGTGACGTCGGCATCCAGATCGGCGATCGCGCCGATCACCTCGCCGAATTCCGAGTAACACAAATGGGTGTGGATCTGGGTGGAGTCGGAGACTCCCGAGGTGGCGAGTCGGAATGCGGCGACCGCCCACGCCAGGTAGTCGGCCTTATCCGCCGAACGCAACGGCAGCAGTTCGCGCAACGCCGGTTCGTCGACCTGGATGATCGCGATCCCAGCGGACTCCAGGTCCACCGTCTCGTCGCGGATGGCCAGCGCAATCTGGTTGGCGGTGTCGGCCAACGGTTGGTCATCCCGGACGAACGACCACGCCAGGATCGTCACTGGGCCGGTCAGCATGCCCTTGACCGGCTTGTCGGTGAGTGACTGCGCGTAGGTCGTCCAGTCGACGGTCATCGGATGCGGCCGGGACACGTCTCCATACAAGATCGGTGGGCGGACACAGCGGGTGCCGTACGACTGCACCCAGCCATTGGCGGTGGCGAAGAAGCCGTTGAGTTGTTCGGCGAAGTACTGCACCATGTCGTTGCGTTCCGGCTCGCCATGCACCAGTACATCGAGACCGAGTTCCTCCTGCAGGGTGATCACCGCGGCGATCTCTGCCCGCATCTGGCGGGTGTACTCGTCTTGACCGATCTCGCCGGCCCGGAGCGCGGCGCGCGCCTTGCGGATCGCGGAGGTTTGCGGGTACGAGCCGATGGTGGTGGTCGGCAACGGTGGCAGATTCAGCCGAGCGGCCTGGGTCGCGCGCCGGACCTCCGCGCTTCCACGGCGGCTCCCCGAGGTGGCGATGCTGTCGATGCGGGCCCGGATCTGGCCGTCGCAAAGCCTGGGATCGGCGGCGCGAGAGGAGATTGCGGCGCGAGATGCCTCGATCGCCAACGCTACGGTGTCCGGACCACCGTGGAGGGCTTGCGCCAGCGTGACCACCTCGGTGACCTTCTCTGCCCCGAAGGACAGCCAGCTGCGCAGTCGGTCGTCGATATCGGTCTCGGCGGTGAGCGAGTAGGGAACGTGCAGGGTCGAGCAAGAAGTAGACACTGCCACCGATTTGGCCGTATTCGACAGATCGGTCAGCCTACCCAGTGCAGCCTCCAGGTCCGTGCGCCAGATGTTGCGCCCGTCGACGATTCCGGCCACCACGGTCTTGTCGGCCAGTCCAGGCACAGCCGCAGCCGAAGGGGCCTCGCCGGCAACCAGGTCGATGCCGATGGCCTCGATCGGGGTGCGCGCCAAGGCCGGCATTGCGGCGTCGAGGCCGCCGAAGTAGGTGGCCACGAAGATCGCCGGGCGTTCCCGATGCGCTCCCAGGGCGGTGTAGGTGTGCTCAGCGAGTTCGGGACCATTGTCCAGGATGTCGGTTACCAGCACCGGTTCGTCGAGCTGTACCCACCCGGCCCCAGCCTCGGCGAGCAACCCGAGCAGCTGGGCGTAGAGCGGAATCAGCTCGTCGAGCCGTGCGATCGGCGCGTTCGCACCGTCAACCGCCTTACTCAAGGCCAGGAACGTAATCGGGCCGATGAGGACGGGACGCGCGTTAATACGCTGGTGCTGAGTCTCTTTCAGCTCGGCCAGAACCTTCTCCGGGTTCAGCGCGAACTCGGTGCCGGTCGCGATCTCGGGAACGATGTAGTGATAGTTCGTGTCGAACCACTTCGTCA
>JAGQTR010000340.1 GCA_020438915.1 Mycobacterium sp. | reverse complement strand
CGACTTGTTCACCACTTCCCGTGACGGAGTCACGAGATCCGGTGGCGCCCCAAACAGAAACTGCCACACCATATTCAGGCCCGCCAGCGCCGCCAAGCCCAGCACCAGCGGCTTGCCCGCAGCAGTCGCCGCCCGCTTGCCGCGCTGCAGTCGGCGCTGCCACGTCCTGCTCATCTGCATTCCGGGTCGTCCCTTCGATTCACAGCGGCTCGTGGCCGATGATCTTCAAGCTCTTGATCGCGAAAGCGGCATCGACCGGATCGGACTCCTGGTGACCGCCCAACGGGGAACCCGGAAGCGGCGCCAGCGTCAGCGGGGGCGCCGGGAGATTGAAACCACCCGGCGTCGGCGTGGGAGTCGCACCGGGCTCGGGCTGGGCCGGTGGCCGCGAGGTCTGCCGGATCAAAATCTTGATCTTGGAGGCCAGCACCCGCTTGATGGGCTGCACCGCCTCACCGTGGACGTTCTTGGTCTCCTGGGTCACCAGCGTCCTGTCGGTGTCGTTGAACAGGTACTGCACAGTGGTCACCACCCGGTACTGCCCCCACTGCGACACCCCGCTGGCGTCTTTACCGACCCAGCCGGGGGTGAGGGAGATCGCGGTGATCATGTAGGTCTTCGACAGGTCGATCTCAATCACCTGACCATCGGCTCCCCCGCGCACGCACACGAAAGCGCTGTGCGGATCGGCCCCGGCCATCGTCTGCGCCGACGTCGACCCCGCCGCACACGATCCCGCCGCATCGGCGGTGTAGGGCAGCGGGCGATCAGCCGACTCCGCGGCCACCGGCTTCGGTGCCGCGGTACGCGGCGGCGGCGCAGCACCCGGTTCGGTGACCGAGGCGGCCGTGGGCCGGGCCGGTTCATCCGAGCTGTAGACGGCCACCGCGCCGACGATCGCGACCAGGACCGCCACCAGACCGGCAGCGGCGAAACCCATCGCGATCTTGCCGTCGAACCGGCGGGGACGCTGCGGTTCGCCGGGCTCCTCGCTGTCAAGCGGAACCTCTACCAGGTCGCGGGGTGCACCCGGATGATCTCCGTCCTCCTCGGGATCGGCGTAATCATCGAAAGGCTCACCGTCACGGCCGTATTCGTCGTACTGACCGTCGTCCTCGTCGCCGTACTCATCGTCGTACTGGTCCTCGTCGGCGACCTCGTAGTCGGTCTGAGCGCCCTCGGGCAGGTCGAACACGGGTGCATCCGGGTAGAGACTGGCGGGGTCTTCGCAGGCCTGCAACTGCTCAGTCCACTGTTCATTGGTCAACGTCATGACTGGCCTCCGTGAGGGTTGACGCGGTGATGCAGAGTCGCCGCACCGCGGGAGCTGATCCGGCGGCGCTGCCCGCGACCCGCCAGCCAGACCCGTGGGCGAACCGAGGTGCCGCCGGGGACCGTCGCCGGCCCCACCAGCGTCGGCGGCCACAGCGTCGAACCCCCGACCGAGGTGAACCCGGCCGGTGTCGAAGTGTTCACGAGTGACTGACTTGTGCGGGCACCCCCGCAGCCCAGGACCGAGACGCCCACGCGGCCATGACGGCGCCGACGGCGCCGAATCCTGCCCATCAAGGCGCGAATTGCGCTGTTTACGAACAGAAAAGCGCCAACAGCCAGCACTGCACCCGTCAAGGGGGAGACATTTGCCAGCCCCAGAGCTACGCTGTCCAACATGCTTTTCATGGTGACAGACAAGACATAGAAAGACAACACGTAAACAAATGTTGTTCAAGCCGAGTGTGGACCGATACGACGAGTTGCGCCGCGAGTGGATCGCCGAGCACTCCGGAATCTTCACGATGCAGATACGCCGGGCCGAACTGCTCAACCGGCGCATCCGTCGGCGTCACCGCGAGACCGCCGGCGCCCGCCCCAACCCCTACGACGACCACGGCACTCACCCGTTGCTGAGCCGGGGCGCTAAGACCGTGGAGACCAAGGTTGAGCTGGCCATCGTCATCCTGGCCGCGCTGGCGGCACCGCTGGGCTGGCCTGCGGGTCGGGTCATCTACCAGCGCATCGAGACGTTGATCCCAGACCGGCTGCGCTCCTACCCCATCCCAGCGCTGTTGTTCGTCGCAGCGGTGCTCGGCGCGGTGACGACCCTGCTCTATGACCCCGGCCAGGGGCTCAAGAGCGCGATCCTGGCGCCCTGGCTGATGGCGCAGCTTCCAGCCGCCGCCCTGACCGCGGCTATCTACGGCATCCTCAACGGCTGGCTGGCCATCGACGGCTCCACCGAGTGGTGGCCGCTGACCCCACCAGCGCCGTCGGTGGAACTGCCCGCCACACTGCTACCCGACGACCTGACCGCACCGTCAGTGTTTGACACCGCTCCGGTGGCCGACCCCATCGACCGCACTCCGCCCGGCGCCGGATCAGTCCGTTCGCTGCCGCGATCCTCGCGGCTGCTCACCGTTGCTCTGGCTGTCAATGTGCTGGGTATCATCTGGACCCTGGCAGCCGTGGGTGTCGGTGTGAAAAACGTTGTCGTGGAATCGCTGACGCCATCGAGTACCATCGGCGCGACCCACGCCGGCTGAAGCGCCCCGCTGGGCAGGGGTTGGTGTTGGACCCCTGATGGTGCTGAACGACGATCACAGCTCTGCGTCGTTGCGGGTGTCCGACCACAACCGGCGAAGCAGTCCCGCAGCACGCGAATACTGCTTGGCGCCAGCTCTTTCCCGGCTGCCAGTGCGTGACAGGATTTCCCTGATCGCCGTGTCGTAGCGATGCAGGAACTCCGACCAATCCGGGATCTCCACGCAGGTTCCCACGCCACCGCGCACCAGCAGGCGGGCATGCTCACGATCCGGGGGCAGCAACTCCTGCCAGCGCAGCGTCGCGCCCAGGTCGCTGCTGAGATTCTTGTGGGCATCGGCCTGCCCGAACCCCTGGCTGCGCCGATTGGTCAGACCCGACCAGTTCTCGGCGGCAGTCAACAACTCCTCCTCGCGGGCGCCGAACATGATCACCGCGGCCCCGAAGATGTCGCGCAACTCGTTGGCATAGGTCGGCCCGTACACGGTGTCCAGCGACGACGACGCCTGCACCGCAGCCATGAAGTTGATCCCCAGGCCGCGGCCCTCCCCGACGATCCTGCGCAGCGAAGGAATCGGTGCGGTGTTCGGCAGCTCGTCGACGATCATCAGCAGCCGGTGCATCGGCTCGCGCGCCGAGGTCTTCTCCCGCCACCGCCGCACCAGCGAATCCAGCAGCGTCACCGCCGAGCCGGCTACCGTGCCGTCGGCCGGGGCCAGCACATACAGCGTCGCCTGGGGATCATCGAGGAAATCGGGGGTGAACGGCTGCGCGCCCGGGCGCTGCACCAGCGAGGTCCGCAGCCACGGCGTAATTGCCTTGCGCATGGTGATGGCTACCGAATCCCGTTGCCGGGGATCCATTTCCATGATCCGCATCATGCCCGTCGACAGTGTGGGGTATTGATGGCAGATCGCGGCAGCCTGCGCCCAGCCCGGTTCACTGGTGTTCTTCGGGTCAATGTTGTCCACCCCGGTCAGAACCCAGTCCATGCCCTTGCTGTTGCCCTGCGGGCTGGCCGCGAACAGGAACGCCGCCAGCGGACCGGCAGCCTGGGATTCCCACACCCCACCGTCGGAAACCTGATCGGCCCCGGTCCCCAGGCCAACGGTGGCCATCTGCATGATCGTCTCGGCCACCGTCAACGCCTCGTAGGGGCTGTCGATGGTCACCGTCGGGTCATAGACATTGGCCACGATGCCCTCGGGATACACGGGAGAACTGAGCGGCCGCAGATCGAGCAGTGCCCGCGGCCCCCACCGCCGCTGCATCACGTTCTGCATCAGATCGTCCTTGGACGACACCACCACCGCCGGCCCGCCCCACAGCACCGCCGCCGGCGCCAGGATGCGCCGCGACTTACCGGTGTCCGAGGGCGCAGACACCAACACCATTGGGGCACTGCGTGGCACGTACAACTGCTCACGCTTGCCGACCATCCGGCGGTCGAAGCCGCAGTAGGTGGTAGGCGTGGGGGTGAACGTCGGAGCCTCAGACACCGCAGGACTAGCCACAGCGCTGCTCCCCCTGCAGTTCGTCGGGGCTGATCGCCGCGCGAATCGCCGCGACGACCGAATCCCGCTGCCGGGCGTCGAAGGTCAGCGCGCGCACCACCGAGCGGCCCAGCACCGGTGCTGACACCGCACACCGCAGTGCGGCCTGCGCCCAGCCCGGACTTCGTACGTCCTCGGGGTCGACGTTATCCAGTGCCGCCCGCACCCATTCAATTCCCTGCCCATTGCCGAGCGGCGACGCCGCGAACAGCAGCGCGGCCAGAGGACGGACCGCCTGCACGTCCCAGTAATCAGCGGGCCGGTCACGGCCCAGACCGGGCCGGCCCACCCTGAGCAGCGTTTCCGCCGCAGCGATCGCCGCGTGTGCGCTGTTCACATCAAAGGACGGATCGGCTGCATGCATGCCCGAATCCTGGCAGACAGATACAACGTCAGTCAATACGTGAACATTGTCCGAACGCCGTTACTGGGTTTGAGTCCGGCGCCGTTCCTCCGACTCGCGCAGCCAGTCCGACGCCCGCGCGCCGTTGGTTCGCATCTCCGGGGGCAGCGCCTGCTGATGCCCGTAGTGCACGTCCTCAGCGGTCAGCAGGGTCAGCATGTCCGCATCGAGGTCGGTGCCAAAATCGGGGTCGGACAGGTCGGCACCGCTCAAGCCCAGCGAACTCACGATGCGGCTGTTGCGGTTCAACTGCGCCTTCTCCACCACGGTGCGCACGAAACGCCCGTTACCCAGGCCGTCGATCACGCGGATGACATCACCTTCGCTGCTGGTGATCTGGGCGTTGTAGTACTGCGCGAAACTCTCCCGTAGCGACAGCAGCGCATCCGGTGCGAAGGTGTCACCGTCCTTGGCCGCGATCCCCTCCATGATCGCAATCAACTGATCCGGGTTATATGAGGTGTACTCGATGAGCGTGGCGAAACGCCCCCGCAGACCATCATTGGCGGCCAACACACGCTGGCTGGCCATCGGATACCCTGCGGCGATGACCACCATGTCGTCGCGGTGGTTCTCCATGAACGG
>JAGQTR010000339.1:4391-4538 GCA_020438915.1 Mycobacterium sp. | reverse complement strand
CGGTGACGATAGCTTGGGCCAGGGGGTGCTCGGAGGACTGTTCGGCGGAGGCGACCAGTCGCAGCAGCTGATCTTCACCGATGGTGTCGGCGGTGAGGATGTCGGTGAGGGCGGGTTCGCCGCGGGTGATGGTGCCGGTCTTGTCCA
>JAGQTR010000339.1:0-4269 GCA_020438915.1 Mycobacterium sp. | reverse complement strand
GCGCACGGGCAGGCGATGATCAACACCGCTACGGCTGCCACCAACGACAAGGTCAGGGCGGGCTCGGGGCCGACGGTGAACCAGACGGCGAAGGTGGCGACTGCGATAGCCATCACTGCAGGCACGAAGTAGGACGACACCAGGTCAGCGAGGCGCTGGATGGGGGCCTTGGAGCCTTGTGCCTGTTCCACCAGTGTGATGATCTGCGACAGCATGGTGTCGGCGCCGACGTTGGTGGCCTCGAATCGGAAGGCGCCGGTCTGGTTGAGGGTGGCCCCGATGACGGTGTCGCCGGTTTCCTTGGTCACTGGTATCGACTCGCCGGTGACCATCGACTCATCCAGGGTGGAACGTCCCTCGACGATCACCCCGTCGACGGGGACCTTCTCGCCGGGCCGGACCAGGACGACGTCTCCGGGCACGAGGTCGTCGACGGGGACCTCGACCTCGGCGCCGTCTCGGATGAGGGTGGCGGTCTTGGCTTGCAGGCCAATGAGTTTGCGGATCGCTTCTCCGGTACCGGCCTTGGCCCGTACCTCGAACAGCCGGCCCAGCAGGATCAAGGTGATGATGACCCCGACGGCTTCGTAGTAGACCGCGCGAACCTGTTCGGGCACCGCCGACGGCACCAGCGTGACGAGCAGGCTGTAGCCGAAGGCCGCCATGGTGCCGATCGTGATCAGGCTGTTCATGTCTGCAGCGCGGTGCCGCAGAGTCAGCCAACCCGTACGGTGGATCGGCCAGCCGGAGTAGAACATCACCGGAGTGATCAGGGCCAGCTGGAACCACGGGTTCAACATGAACTCCGGCACCCAGCTGGCGGCGAACAAATCCGCCGCCATGACCGCCAACATCACCGGCGTGGCAAGGGCCGCGCCCAGCGCCACTCGCCGCGACAGGTCGCGAATCTCGGCCCGGCGCTCGGCGGCTTCGGTGTCCTCGGTGTCGGGTGATCCCGGTGCAGTGCGGGGCACCAAGCGGTAGCCGGCATCTGCCACCGCCGATTCAAGTTCGGTGGGTGTGATCTGGGTGGGGTCGAAGTCGACCGTGGCCCGTTCGGTCCCGAAGCTCACATCCACCCGGTCCACCCCGGGCAGCTCGTTGAGGACGGACTCGATGTTCACCACGCAGGACGCACACGACATGTTTGAGACGCGAAACTCGACGCGTTCGGTGACGACAGTGGACTCGGTGGACGGTCCGACACCGACCGCGGCGGCCACCTCGCGGCCGCCCGCCTCGGTTGATGAGGTGGAGCCGTCGGAGGGCTCGACGATCAGGGTGCCGTGAATCATGTTCATCCCGCAGGCGAAATCGAACTCGCCGATCTTATCCGGCGTGAATTCCAGGGTCGCGGTGCCGAACGCCGGCAGCGCCTTGGAGGCGCCGAAGTCGGAGAACACGACCCGCGAGGTGCAATCGCCGGACTCCTGGCGATCGAACCGCAACCGCAGTGGTATCCCCTCGGTAACCCGGATCACGTCAGGCGAGTAGCCGCCCTTGACCGTCACATCCACTTCCTGCACCCCGCCCACCAGCTGGGCATTACGAGCGGTCTTGGGCCCGAAGAAGAACCACCACAAAAACCCCACGATCGCCACAGCGGCGACGATCACAATGATCTCGGAGATTCCCATTTCAAAACCCTCAGTTCGATATCGATCGCGATCCGCCGTGCCGAGCTTAGAAGTTCGGAAATAGGCAGACGGACATGCGGATTGGGCCAGAGTCCCCCATCACGGACGAGGGAGGACGGGACAACGCACCGCAAGCAGTTAGAGCGAGGAAAGTATCTGGTTCATTGTGTCGATCTCCTTCTGCTGGCTGGCCACGATCGACTCGGCCATGGTGATCGCCGCAGGGAACTGTCCTCCTTCGATTTCTTTCTGCGCCATGGTGATCGCACCTTCATGATGGGTAATCATCTGAGTCAAAAACAGCTTGCTCGCCTCAAGGCCTTGTGCAGTGTTCAACGCATCCATGTCCGCCGGCGACATCATTCCCGCCATTCCCGGCATCCCGTCCATTCCCGGCATCATCGACTCACTGGGCATCGCGCTTGTGCTGGGAGCATCGCCGGGTTGAGGAGCGGGGCTCTCACTGGCGGGCGGTACCTCGTCGCCCATGCCGGGCATGTCCATTCCCGGCATTCCCATGCCCGGTGTCATTGACATCGCGGGCATGCCCCACTCGGTCAGCCACTTCTGTAGCTGCTCGATCTCCGGACCCTGGGCCGCTTTGATCTGCGTAGCCAGGTCGCTCACCTGTGGGTCGATACCCGACTTGGCCAAGATCATGTTGCTCATCTCGATGGCCTGCTGGTGATGCGGAATCATATGGTGAACGAACTTGACATCAGCGGCGTTGTGTGTGGCCTCGTTGCCGTTGGTCGCGGGCGCAGAACTCGACGTTGCCGCGGTCGGGGACGAAGGCTCGCTCTGAGTGCCCGAGTTGCTACATGCGGACACCGTGATGAGCACGGCGACCGCGGCCACCCCCACTAGCAGAGTTCTTCTTGCATCCATCACAATTCGCCTTTCTTCGATTCTTCGCGGTGAAAGCCCCGTGGCGGCATGCCGACCGCCCTTCAGACTGCCCGCGGATGATATTCCTGCCTTAGTCGTTGTGTGAAGATTCGATAAAGAAGGGAAGCGCGTCTGGCAACTGTCCTGCTGCGGGCTGCGCCCAACGGATGCGAAGTTGCCGCGAGTACCTGGCGGTTCACCGCTGGGAGCGGTTGGTACAAACCGGATTTGGTGCGGTCATGCTACTGCGCTGTCGCGACTCGGTCACAGCTATGCGTCAAGTAAACCTTTGACCGGTGGTGGCCCGATTCGCTGCTACAGTCGGGCGCACTGTGAGAATCCGTAACACTGCCCAATGGATGCCGGCGCGCGCTGTGATCGCGCTGGCGGTGGTGTTCTGTGTGGTCGTCACGGGTGGGCAGTGGACACAATCCGGTTCAGAGGCCGCTACAGCGCATGGGCCGCACGCTCTCGCTTCTGATTGGCCAGCCGAACTCGGGGCGGTCATTGCTCATCAGCATCCCATCGTCGAGCATCCGCATGCTCAGAATGCATCGAACCGAGTTGCACCTGATAGCTTCGCGGCGGCGGGGCTGCGCCGAGTCAGCACCACCGCACTGGTCGCACTGGGCGTGGCGATGGCATTGATGGCGTTGGTGGCGTTGTGGTTCTACGTTCCGCCGACAGCGGTGCGTGGCCCGCCCCGGGTCGCCGCCCTGATTCTTTCCAACCGGGCTATTTTGACCCGGTTGTGCATCGCGCGCCGCTGATCGGCTAGCGCCAGACCAAGGCAGCTTCTTGCTGCATGGTCGGTGATCGCTACCCGTCATCAGCAGCCGCGCGCATCCGTCGCGGCGTGAACAGAAACGACCGCAAACCATGACCCATGTCTTATCGACGCCTCGTGCTGGCCGAAGCACTTGCGCGAACAGCCGTCTCACCCGCAAAGCGGGGCCTGGCGCAATGGTCGGCCACACCCCGGTGCTGCGCATCACCGCACCGTTAACAGCAGGCGAGCGCGGCTTCTGGCCCAAACTCGAGGGATTCAACCCCGGGGGGATGAAAGACCGTCCGGCGATGCATATGGTCGAACGTGCACGCGCCACCGGCGCACTGCACCCAGGCGCCCGGATCGTCGAATCAACAAGTGGAACACTAGGTTTAGGCCTAGCGCTTGCCGGCACTGTCTACGGGCACCCGGTGACTTTGGTCACCGACCCGGGGTTGGAACCCATCATCCGAAGAATGTTGTCGGCCTTCGGCGCTCAGGTCGATGTAGTCAACGATCCGCACCCGCAAGGGGGTTGGCAGCAGGCCCGCCGCGACCGCGTCGAAGCGATCCTGGCCGTTGAAGAACACGCCTGGAATCCTGATCAATACAACAACCCCGACAACGTCGACGCCTATCGAGGGCTGGCGCGCGAACTCCAAAACCAGCTAGGCAACATCGACGTACTTGTATGTTCAGTGGGTACCGGCGGCCACTCCGCCGGCGTGGCGCGGGTGCTACGTGAGTACAACCCCGACCTGAAACTGATCGGTGTTGACACGGTCGGATCCACGATCTTCGGCCAGCCCGCGGGCACCCGGTTGATGCGTGGCCTGGGGTCCAGTATTTACCCGGGCAACGTCGACTACGACGCCTTCAGCGAGGTGCACTGGGTCGGTCCCGCCGAGGCGGTGTGGGCGTGTCGCGCGTTGGCGGCCACCCACTACGCCACCGGCGGGTGGAGTGTGGGCGCGG
>JAGQTR010000338.1 GCA_020438915.1 Mycobacterium sp. | reverse complement strand
CCCACGCCCCGGTGGGCCAGCGTCTCGCACTGCAGCGGAACGATCACTTCGTCCGCGGCGGTCAGCCCATTGAGCGTCAGCACTCCCAGCGACGGTGGGCAGTCGATGATCACCACGTCGAAGTTTCCGGAGATCTTGGCCAGCGCCCGTTTGAGCGCGTACTCTCGGCCGGCCCGCATCAGCAGCATCGCCTCGGCGCCCGCCAGGTCGATGTTGGCCGGCAGCAGCGTCATTCCCTCGGATGTCTCGACCAGCGCCGTATCGGGTTCCACGTCGCCGAGGAGTACCTCGTGCACCGAGACGGTCAGCTTGTCGGGGTCCTGTCCCAGCGAGAACGTCAAACAACCTTGCGGGTCCAGGTCTACCAACAGCACCCGCTTACCCAGCTCCACCATTGCCGCACCCAGCGACGCCACCGTCGTCGTTTTGGCGACACCGCCCTTTTGATTGGCGACCGCAAGTACCCGCGTCACACCGACCATCCTGTCATGCAGCCGCGGAGGTGACGCAGTGTGCGGCACAATCGGACACGTGGGCCTTCTGCAGCACCGTCTGATTCTGCTCCGACACGGCGAAACGGAGTGGTCGAAGTCGGGTAAGCACACCAGCCGTACCGAGTTGGAGCTCACGCCACGGGGTCGCGAGCAGGCCAAGGCAGCCGCAGAGACGCTGCAACAGCTGCGGCTGAACGACCCCTTCGTCATCAGCAGTCCCCGTAAGCGCGCGCGGATCACCGCCGACCTGGCAGGTCTGGCCGTCGACGAGGTCAACCCGCTGATCAGCGAGTGGGATTACGGGGACTACGAGGGAACCAGCACCGTGGAGATCCGCCAGACGGTCCCCAACTGGCTGGTGTGGACGCACGGGTGCCCCGGCGGCGAGACCTCGGCGCAGGTCTGTGAACGTGCCGATCGAGCGATCGCGCTGGCGCTGCAGCACCTGGAGACCCGCGACGTGGTCTTCGTCGGACACGGTCACTTTTCCCGATCGGTGATCACCCGCTGGATCGAGCAACCCGTCTACGAGGGCATCCGGTTTTCGATGCCGGCCGCGTCCATCGCGGTGTGCGGTTTCGAGCACGGTGTGCGTCAGCTCGCGGCGTTGGCAATGACCGGCCACCCCAACCCGGCCACGCTGGCGTGACGCGCGAACCGACGTTCGTCCTCACCGGCCCGGACGGCGTCATCGCCGCTGAAGGCGTGCACACCGCCTTCAGCCGCATCGATGACGCGCGGGCCGCCCTGGCGTCCCGCAGCGCGCCGATCATCGTGGGCGCCTTGCCGTTCGACATCGCCACACCGGCCGCGCTGATCAGGCCGCAGTCGGTGGGACACACCCCGAACTTGCCTGCATGGCCGGTGCGCGAGCTCGCCACCGCCCGAATCACCGAGACGATGCCGGCAGCGCAGGAGCACCGGGAACGCGTCGTCGCAGCCCTGACCCGGCTCCGCGACCCGGCCGACGATCTGCACAAGGTCGTGCTGGCCAGGGCGCTGCGGGTGACCGCCGACGGACCACTCGACGCGAGAACCGTGCTGCAGCGGCTGGTCGCCAACGATGCGCAGGCCCATTCCTACCTGGTCGACCTGTCTGCGGCCGGCGAGGGCTACTCGGGAGCCGTGCTCGTCGGAAGCAGTCCCGAGCTGCTGGTGGCTCGCCGGGGGCGGCGGGTGGCGTGCCGCCCGTTCGCCGGATCCGCACCGCGGCTGCCCGACCCCGAAGCCGATGAGGCCAGCGGCGCAGCGCTCGCGGAATCTGCCAAGAACCGCCACGAGCATCAACTTGTGGTCGACGCCCTCCGCGAGACATTGGAACCGCTGTGCACCGAGCTGCAGATTGCCGAGCGACCCGAGCTCACCAAGACCGCAGCGGTCTGGCATCTGTACACCCCGATTTCCGGACAGTTGCGCGAAAGGTCTACCACGGCAATGGATTTGGCTATCGCACTGCACCCCACTCCCGCGGTCGGAGGCTCCCCCACCGGCCGGGCCACCGAGCTGATCGAGCAGATCGAGGACGATCGGGGCTTTTACGCCGGCGCTGTGGGCTGGTGCGATCAACGCGGCGACGGGCGCTGGGTGGTGTCGATCCGGTGTGCGCAGTTGTCCGCAGACCGTCGAACAGCCGACGCGCATTCCGGGGGCGGCATCGTCGCCGAATCCGATCCGGACGACGAAGTCGAGGAAACCACAACCAAATTCAGGACAATTCTGTCGGCTCTGGGTGTCGATCCGTGAGCGAGATCATCCGTGCCGCCCGCCCCGGAGACGAGACCGAACTGACCGCGATGGTCCGTGAGCTCGCCGAGTTCGAACGCGCAGCCACAGATTGCACCGTGACCGAAAGCCAGTTGGGAGAAGCGCTTTTCGGCACGCATCCCACGGTGCACGGCCACCTCGTCGAAGTCGACGGCCAGGCGGCCGCCTGCGCGCTGTGGTTCCGCAACTTCTCCACCTGGGACGGGGTTGCGGGTATCCACCTCGAGGATCTGTTCGTGCGTCCGCCATTTCGCAGGCGGGGCCTGGCCCGCAAGCTGCTGGCGAGGCTGGCCCGCGAATGCGTGGATCACGGCTACACCCGGCTGAGCTGGGCCGTGCTGGATTGGAATGTCAACGCGATCGCTCTGTACGACAGCGTGGGCGGCCGGCCCCAGACGGAGTGGATCACCTACCGGGTGTCGGGACCACGCTTGCGGGGACTCGCCGACGAGTCGTGAGTCAACCAGTGCAGCACCGACGGGCTGAACAGCAGCGCCAGCACCGCCACCGAGACGACTCCGACGAGCACCGCGTAGCGAAACTGGCCGGAACTGTAGACGTACCAGGCGACGCCGAGGAGCAGCAGATTCGCGAACACCGCGATTCCGCGGCCCCAGCGCCGCCCGGTGCACAGCGCCACGCCGGCCGCCACGACCGCTGATCCCATGATCGCGAACCACGCCGCCGTGCCGTATCCGCTGATCGCGGCCTCATGGTGACCGCCGAGTTCGCGCACCGTGAGCGCAACGGACATCACAATCGCCAGCGCGCCCTGCAGCGTGGTGATGACCCCGGCGACGCGCACCGCCCGGGGGGTCATGGCAACAGCCTGCTCGCCAGGTAGCGCACCGCCAGTTCATAGCCCAGCGGACCGGCGCCGGCCACCACCATGTCGGCGACGGCGGAGACGTAGGAGTGGTGACGGAATTCTTCGCGGGCGTGGATGTTGCTCAGATGCACCTCGGCAACCGGCAGTCCGACCGATCTCAGCGCATCGGCGATCGCCACCGAGGTGTGGCTGTAGGCGGCCGGGTTGATGACGATGCCGCCGGCCCGCTCGCGCGCCTCGTGGATCCAGTCGATGATCTG
>JAGQTR010000337.1 GCA_020438915.1 Mycobacterium sp. | reverse complement strand
TGTTCTCCACCACCCACACCGGCGTAGGACCGTCCGTCACCTCGGTGAGCCAGCACGGCGGGCTCATCCAGTTCAGCGGCTTGTAGGCCCGGTCGTCGGCGTGCACACTCACCGACCCGTCGGCCTTGATGAGCAGCAGCCGACGAGCCGAGGGCAGATGGGCGGTGAGCCGGCCGAGGTAGTCGACGGTGCACTGGGCGATCACGAGACGCACCTGAACCACCTTAAACGTCAATCCTCAAACGGCGAACACGGTGGGACATCGCGCGGTGTCACTAGGCTGACGCCACGATGACGGCAAAGAAAACGGCGGCGCAGCGGCTGGGTCACGTGTTGGAACGACTGACCAGCCAGAGTGGCAGGGTACCGGCGACACCGGAGTACGGATCCTGGATTCTGGGCCGCCTCTCGGAAAGTCAACACCGCCGCCGGATCCGCATTCAGACGATCTTGACCCTGTTCGTGGTGATCGCCAACCTGATCGGGATCGGGGTCACGACACTGGTCGTGACCGTAGCGTTTCCAACGCCCAGCGTCTTTGACTCCGACGTCGCATGGATCACCTTCATCGCGGTGCCGGTCTACCTGGCGACTGCTCTCGTGGTAGGCGTGTTCTGGGCAACCCGCAGGATCATCGAGAACGTCCGATGGTCCATCGAGGAGCGCATCCCCACTCGCGATGATCAGCGCAATACGTTCCTGGCTCCGTGGCGGCTGACTCGAGTCCTGTTGGCACTGTGGGGGCTCGGCACGGTGGTGCTCACGACCCTCTACGGGTTGCAGGACACCGAATTCATCCCGAAGTGGCTGCTGGGTGTCAGCTTCCCCGGCATCGTCGTATCCGCCAGTTGCTACCTGTTCACCGAGTTCGCGCTGCGGCCGGTAGCCGCCCAGGCACTGGAAGCGGGCCGGCCGCCGCGGAGACTCACCGAGGGGCTGATGGGCCGGACGATGCTGGTGTGGACGCTGGGCTCCGGCGTACCGGTCCTGGGCATCTTCCTGGCCGCCCTCATCACGCTGTTCCGGCCTAACCTGACCCCGACGCAGTTCACCATCGCGGTGATGATCCTGGCGTTGTTCGCCCTGGCCTTCGGAGCCCTGCTGATGTGGATTCTGGCCTGGCTCACCGTGACCCCGGTCCGGGTCGTCCGGGCCGCGCTCAATCGTGTCGAGCAGGGCGACCTGGACACCCGGCTGGTGGTGTTCGACGGCACCGAGCTCGGCCAGCTGCAGCGTGGGTTCAACACGATGGTGCACGGGCTGCGGGAACGCGAACGGGTGCGTGATCTGTTCGGGCGGCACGTCGGACGAGAAGTCGCGGCACTGGCCGAGCAGGAACATCCGGAGCTGGGCGGCGAAGAGCGCTACGCCGCAGTACTTTTCGTCGATATCATCGGATCGACCAAGCTGGTCACCAGCCTGCCCGCGGTCGAGGTCGTCGAAGTTCTCAACCGGTTTTTCGCGGTGATCGTCGAAGAGGTCGACCGCCACCACGGACTGGTGAACAAGTTCGAGGGCGACGCGGTGCTGGCCGTGTTCGGAGCGCCGGTGTCGCTGAAGCATCCCGAGGACGAGTCGCTGGCGGCTGCCCGGGAGATCGGCCGGCGGTTGCGCCGGGAGGTGCCCGAGTGCGAGGCGGGTATCGGAGTCGCGGCAGGAAACATGGTGGCCGGCAACGTCGGTGCGCGTGAACGCTTCGAGTACACCGTCATTGGAGAACCGGTCAACGAGGCGGCCCGGTTGAGCGAATTGGCAAAAGATGAGCCTGCCCGCTTGCTGGCATCAGCTGCTGTGGTGCACAGCGCAACCGAAAACGAAAGTGTGCATTGGACTCTGGGAAAGACAGTGATGCTGCGCGGACACGACGGACAGACTCGGCTCGCCACCCCGGTCAGCCTGGACTGACGCGACGGTTCTGATCCAGCCAGGCCTGCGCCTCCTCGACGGCGTCGTCGACGGTATGAAAACGGATGGCTTCCAGTTCCGGGTCGGACCGGATGACGATGCCGTCGGGGTCCACCAAGTAGCCGGCCTTGCCCTCGGCCCGCAGCGCGGCGCCCATCGCCGAGAGCAGTGCCCGTGCGGCATCGTCGATATCGTCGACACGGGACAAATCCAAAATCGCCACCTCGAAGCGCTGCCGCTCGCGGTCGGCCACGCGCACGAGATGCTCAGCGCCGCTGAACAGCAGGTCTCCGTGGGCCTCGTAGACGCGGATACCCTCGCGAGGTTCATACACAGCTCGCAGCGTCGCCCGCGAGTGTCGCGCCACCGTCAGAAAGTGCAGACCGAGCTGTTCAGAAAGGCTGCGGCACACCCGGACTCCCCGAACGCTGTTGCCCTTGGCGTCCAGTAGCGGTGAGTACACCCCGATACCGAGTTGCCCCGGGAGAACCGCGACAATCCCGCCACCCACACCGCTTTTGGCCGGCATGCCGACAGCGCTGACCCAGTCACCGGCGTCGTCGTACATACCGCAGGTGACCATGACCGACAGCGTGCGCTTGACCACCGCCGGGTCAGCTACCCGGCGCCCGGTCTGCGGGTTGACGCCACCGCGGGCCAGGGTTGCACCGATCTTGGCGAGGTCGGTCGACGTGACGCGGAACGAGCACTGTCGGTAGTACACGTCGAGTACCTCATCGGGATCGTCCTCGAGCACCCCGAAACTCTGCAGCATGTAGCCGATCGCGCGGTTACGGCTGCCGGAGGCCTTCTCCGAGGCGTAGACGTGTTCGTCCAGCTCGAGTCGTCGACCGGCGAATGCCGAGTAGAAATCCTGGATCAACGCGAACCGTTCGTCGGGCGTGGCACCCGGAATCAGCGACACCGCCGCGATGGCCCCGGCGTTGATCATCGGGTTCTTGGGCATCTTGGTGGAGCGGTCCACGCTGATCTCGTTGAATGCCTCACCGGAAGGTTCGACGCCGATTTTGGCATCGACAGCGTCGGCACCGATCTGGTCGAGTGCGAGGGCGTAGGTCAGGGGCTTGGAGATCGACTGGATTGTGAATTCCAGGGCCGCGTCACCGGATTGGTAGATGAAGCCATCCGCTGAGGACAGCGACAGGGCGAATCCGTCGGGGTCGACAGCGGCGAGCTCGGGGATGTAGTCGGCCAGCTTGCCGTCGCGGGCATCGGCGTGTTCGGCACAGATGCGGTCGAGGTATCGCTGCACCAGTTCGGACACGCGTTGGAGTGTATCGGCCCGACGACCATGTCGGTTTTCCGCTAGTGCTATCGGTCCCGACGTGTAATTGTCGACGGTGTGCACACCGACTTCGACCGTTGCTACCGAGCCGTCCAGGCCAAGGACGCTCGGTTCGACGGTTGGTTCGTCACCGCTGTCCTCACAACGAAGATCTACTGCCGGCCAAGCTGCCCGGTCCGGCCGCCCTACGCCCGGAACATACGCTTCTATCCGACTGCGGCGGCAGCCCAACGGGCCGGCTTCCGCGCGTGCAAACGATGCCGACCGGACACTTCGCCGGGCTCCCCGGAATGGAATGTGCGCAGCGATGTCGTAGCCCGGGCGATGCGTCTGGTCGCCGATGGCACTGTGGACCGCGAGGGTGTCACCGGCTTGGCGGCTCGGGTGGGGTACACGGTGCGCCAACTCGAGCGGCTTATGCAGGCAGAGGTGGGGGCGGCACCGCTGGCGCTGGCCAGGGCGCAGCGAACCCAGATGGCGCGGGTGCTGATCGAGACCACGGACATGCCGTTCGGCGATGTCGCGTTCGCCGCCGGCTTTTCCAGCATCCGCCAGTTCAACGACACCGTGCGTGCGGTGTGCGATCTCACGCCAACACTGCTACGCCGACGGGCACGAACGCGATTCGACTGCAACGATGCCGTCGGCTCCGACGGGATGTCGTTGCGGCTACCGGTGCGAACGCCATTCTGCTACGAAGGACTTTTCGGACATCTGGCCGCCAGTGCTATTCCCGGCGTCGAGGAAGTACGCGATGGCGCGTATCGACGGACGCTGAGGCTGCCACACGGCACCGGCGTCGTCAGCCTTCGACCCCATCCGGATCACGTGCGATGCCAGCTGGCAGTCGAGGACTTTCGGGACCTCCCGGCCGCGATCGCCCGATGCCGGCGCATGCTCGACCTGGACGCCGACCCCGAGGCGATCGTCGATGCCCTCGGCGCTGATGAGCAACTTGCCACGTTGGTCGACAAAGCCCCCGGACAGCGGATCCCCGGAACGGTCGACGAGCACGAGCTCGCCATTCGCGTCGTGCTTGGCCAACAGGTTTCGCTGGAGGCCGCACGCACCCACGCCGCCCGGATGGTAGCGGCCTACGGCAGGCCGATCAGCGATGCCGGCGGCGGACTGACCCATCTGTTCCCCAGCGCCCACGAACTTTGCGATATCGACGCACGATATCTGGCTTTTCCGAAGTCCCGGCAACGTACGCTCGCCGCGCTGATCGCCGCGCTGAACAGCGGTGATGTCGTGCTCCATTCCGGATGTGACCGGACCCTGGCGCGAGAACAGCTGCTGGCGCTTCCAGGGATAGGCCCGTGGTCCGCAGAGATGGTCGCGCTGCGGGGCCTCGGTGATCCGGACGCCTTTCCTGCCAACGATCTGGGAGTGGTCGCCGCGGCGCGACAGCTCGGCCTGCCCACAACGCCAAAGCAACTCATCGAGCGCAGCAATCGTTGGCGGCCGTGGCGTTCCTATGCCACACAACATCTTTGGACCACGCTCGATCACTCCGTCAACGAGTGGCCACCCAAGGAGGGATGATGGAAACCGTGCGATATCGGACCGTGGATAGTCCAGTCGGTGAGCTGACACTTGCCGGGACGGCGGAGCGACTGCGGTACCTGCGGATGGTGGACCAAACTTACGAACCGGATCGGGGGGGGTGGGAACCCGACGCAACGGCATTCCCCGACGCCGTCGCCCAACTCGAGGAGTACTTCGTCGGGGAGCGTACCGAGTTCGAGCTCGAGCTGGACCTGGTGGGCACTATGTTCCAGCGGCGAGTGTGGGCGGCACTGCTGACGATCCCGTATGGACAAACACGCTCATATGGCCAGATTGCCGCGCAACTCGATGTTCCCGGAGCTGCCCGGGCGGTCGGACTCGCCAACGGCCACAACCCGATCGGCATCATCGTGCCGTGCCATCGCGTCATCGGGGCCAACGGCAGCCTGACCGGATATGGCGGTGGACTGGACAGAAAGCGGACACTTCTGGACTTGGAGAAACAAAAAGCTTCGCCAGTGCCGACACTATTCGATTAAGTCGATTAAAAACGGCCCAGCTGCAGAAATGCCTTTGCCCCCCAGTTGTGTTGGGGGGCAAAGGGTTTGGGGTTGTGTTCGGCGGTGTCCTACTTTTCCACCCGTGTGGGTAGTATCATCGGCGCTGGCAGGCTTAGCTTCCGGGTTCGGGATGGGTCCGGGCGTTTCCCTGTCGCTATGGACCGCCGTAACTTTGTTCACTCGTTTTTGAGTGTTCCCCCGGTGTGTTGGGGGTGGTTTGTTGTTTGGTGGTGGGGTGTGAATGCGTGTTTAGGTATTTGTGGTGTGGTTGCGAGGTTTTGTTGTTGTTGTAAGTTTTCGGCCGGTTAGTGCCAGTTCCCTGCGCCCCTTGCGGGGTGTGTAGGTCTGGGCTATCGATCCCGTGGTATGCGAGGGGCCTTATCCCACTTGATGGGTGAGAAGCCTGGCGT
>JAGQTR010000018.1 GCA_020438915.1 Mycobacterium sp. | reverse complement strand
CAGGCCGACCGGGCTCATGTTCACCGTTCGAGGATCGCCCAGGTAGCAGGTTCCCGGGGTGCGTTCGTTGGGATCGACGGTCGGGTCCAGCCAGCGCGGGTCGGCCATGGTGCCGTGCACGACGAACGCGAACTCGTCAGCGGGTCGGTCCGCTGCCTTCAGTTCGGCGAGTTTGCTCTTGACCCAAGACGTAATGCGCCGGTTCCGCGCGATCTGGGCCTGGCGATAGCGCTCCAGAAATTCCGGGGTGTAGGGCGGCTGGTTGGGGTTGTCGGGGTTGTAGAGATCTAGCTCGGGATCCCGGTTACCGGGATCGCTCTCGTCGAGGATTGAGGCGTCCAGCCACTCCGTCATCGTGCCGTGCCTGCTGATGTGGGCGGCCAGCAGCATGATGCCATCGGCGGGTATCAGCCCGAGCCTCGTCAGGTCGGGGCCGTCGCCCGACGGGCTCGCCGTCACTGTGGGGTGCTGCGCCTGCTGCTGGTAGAACACCGAAAGCGAGCCACCGCCGCTCCAACCTGCGAGCACGATCTTCGAGTAGCCAAGCCGGTCCTTGGCGTCCTTGATGCACTCACCAAGATCCTCGACGACCTTCTCCATTAGGAGTGCGGAGTCGGTTCCACGGAATCGACTGTTGCAGTAGATGACATGGTGACCGGCGCGCGCCAGCGCGTTGATCATGGGCAGGTAGGCACCGCCGCCGATCGGGTGCATGAACACCAGCACGGTGTCTGATGCCACTGCCGGTTTGAGTAGATAACTTTCCAGCACCACCAAATCGGCGATGCCGCCGTAGACGTCGCGCACGGCTGAGTTATTTTGGTATGCAACCAGATAGGGTATGCGTTCGTATTCGTGCTTGACTGGTGCTTCGTCGGTCGTCACGAATGCTGCCCGAGGTCGCTGGCCAACACCTCGGCCGACGGCACCAACCGTCGTCGGGTGTCGATCGCGATCACCTGCCAGTCGACGGACTGGTAGTCGTCGAACTTGCGGCGTGCTCTCTCCCGCGCCTTCTCTGGTGCGCCGTGGTGAACGCCTTGCGGCGCATGTGAAATCAGCCCGGGGGGCATCGGAATCCCATACAACGAGCCACCATGGAAGAACGCGATCTCGTCGAAGTCGACGTTGCGGTGATACCACGGTGTGCGTTCGGTGCCCGATACGCCTTCGGCTGGCTTGGGTAGGAAATTCATCACGTACACGCCGGTGGCCTGCATGAACAGGTGCACCGTTGGGGGCAGGTGCACGCTGTTGGAGGCGATCACGTTGTAGTCGTCGATGTTGAAGGTGAACGCGAAGTTGTCGCCGCGCCAACCTTCGACATCTAGGGGATGGTGCCGGTAGAGGAGGGAAGTCGTTCCGACTCCCTCGATCGGCGAGTGCATCAGCCGGACCTCGAACTCGCCGCCGACCCGCGGCCCGTCGGTGTCGTCGCACGGCGCGGGGTCGGGGATCACCGCCTGTGACGGATCGAACGGAAAGTGACGTCCGAGCGGTCCCGGCGGCGGGACCCGGAACTCATCGGTGGCCTGGATCATCAGCCACGTTCCCTGATCGTCGGGAACCTGTCTCCATGTGCAGGCCTTCGGCAGGTACACCCAGTCGCCCTTGCGGTACCGCAACGGTCCGAACTCGGTCTCGATCAGGCCAGTGCCGTCGTGGACGAAGCAGAGAAGATCGCCGTCGATGTGACGCGCGAAGAACGGCATCGGCGCGCTGCGCTGGGACAGCAGTACCTCGCAGTCGGGATTGGAGAACATCAGCAGGGGAGCGCCGTGCGCATCGGTGGCGTCTCCGGCCTTGAGGTCGCTGGACAGCACGTCGACGGGCCGCAGGGGCCCGACTGAGCGGTAGGCGGTGGGGTCGTGGCGGCGATAGAGGTTGGCCGTGCGGCCGGTGAACCCGCCGCGGCCAAGTTCGTCGTCTTTGAGGCCGTCCAGGTCGGCGTGCAGTCGCCGGGGCGTTGTGCCCTTGCGTAGGTGGACGAACGATTCCATGGATGGCGCTCTCTCCAGGCCGACAAAAGTAAAAATGACATTACTTTTATGTCCCTCGGCCGTCAACGACCCGCAGTGGATGGCCCGGCCCGGGCCTGTGTCGGCCCGGTCTGGTTCATCAGATGCGGCTTACGGTGTTGCCGCCCTGGTGCTTGGCTTGATACATGGCTGCGTCGGCGCGCGCCGTCGTATGCGAAACCGGTTCGCCGGCGATGGCGAGAGTGACACCGATGCTCAGGGTCGCGTGGACCGTCTGGCCGGCTTGGTGGATGGGCTCGGCGGCACGGCTGAGGATCTTCTTCGCGATCTGGAAGGCGTCGTCAAGGCGATGTAAGCCGGGCAGCAGGACCAGCATTTCGTCACCTCCGGTGCGCCCGACAGTGTCACCCTGGCGGACGCATTCGCGGATCCGGTCTGCCAGGGTCGAGAGCACGGCATCGCCGACACCGTGTCCGAAGGTGTCGTTGACAGCTTTGAACGAATCGACGTCGCAGAATAAGACGCCAATTTCTGTTCCGGGAGTCCGGGAGCATTCGAGGGCCGCCTCAAGGCGCTGAAACGTCTCGCGCCTGTTGGACAGCCCGGTCAGGGAGTCGATTCGGGACAACCGGTCGAGTCGCTGCTCGGACTCAATTCGGTCATCGATGACGCGTAGCGCGGCGATCACCCCGGACGGGTTGCCCGCGCCGTCGAAGTAGGCCTTCGTGTGGGCTTCGACCCAGTGAAAACCGCCGTCTGCGGTATTGAGCCGAATCTGCACAAGTACCGCCTGGCCCTCAGCGATTTCCTGCAACTTGACCAACACAAGGCCGAGGTCGTCGGGATAGATGCGGTCGAGGAAGTCCGTGCCGGTCCAATCCTCGATCGACCACCCGAACGCAGGCACAACCGACGGCGAAATCCACACCACCTCGCCGTCGCGGTAGTGAACGATGACATCGACGGAGTTGTCGGCCAAGATGTGGTACCGGGTCTCAGCCTGCGCGCGCTCCGCGCTGAGTTGTTCCTTCGCAATCCACAGGCTCTGCTCGCGCTGGCTCGCGACGAACACCGCCAACCCGATGACGACGGCTCCTAATACCGTCCCCAACGCCCACGCCGAATCCTCACGCAGACCAATGGCCATCAACGCCACCCGCGACAGCCCCACAAAGAGGGGAAGTCCAGCCAGGGTGCCGAGCAACCGAAGCAATGCCCTGCGGTCGGGTCGCGCCAAAATCCAGGCGAGGGGATTGCGGTCCGGACGTGCTGCCACTGCGGCGGTGACCAACAACAACAAGCTCGCGGTCGTCATGGCGGCCTGGCCTGTGACGTCAGGACTGTGGACCAGCGATGTCGCCCCGAACAAATATCCCGTGCCTGTGACCAGCGGGGTGATCAGGGCACTGAACAGGCACAGGATCCACACCGACTCGGTCCGCCGGGCGTCCACTCTCAACAGAGCAACCGCCATCGACAGCGGCAGAAGCGACCACGCTGTCCACGGGCTGGGGCGGCCCGGCCAGTCCGGTTGCACGGTGCGCACCGGTTGGGAGAACCAGACCTCGTCAAGGCCGAAGGACCGGTTCGTCGCGTATTCCGCAAGAAACATCAGGGCAAGAACGCCCACGACCAGGGCCAGGCCGCACCCAATCAACCCGTGGGCGCGCGACGAGCGGTCCCTTTGCAGCGCGATCGCCGCCGCCAGCGCGGCCAAGGACAGCGCAGTCCACGGGACCATGTAGGGCGATCCGGAAAAGCCCAGCGTAAGACTTTCGTTACCGGTCGCCCAACCGATCCAGATCGCTGCGGCAATCGCAAGCACCAACCCAACGGGCACGCGTACGTACCAGGCTGGCACCGTTTCCGGCCGCGCAGGAGGATGGTCCGGCAGGGTCGTCATCCTTCCCCCTCCACTTTCTGGTCAAGATACTGCGACCAGGTGTGCCAGTCGGTGGGTTTCGCGGTGACTGCCAGTGATTTCGCCCGGGCGCGTCGGCGAATTTGCCCACGCGTCAGTTTCGGAATTCCTGCAGGAAATGGGCGGTTCGGCGTGGCCGAACTTTCTTAGGTGCTGGTCACGTGCTTTACTGCAACAGCTACAAAGGAAGTTTTCTCGGCCCACTGCGCCGCCGTTTGGCTGCTGCGCAGTGGTGTGACAACTCAGGGAAGACATCGCTATGGTGGCCGGGTCGTATTGACCTGGTCGAGATACTTGCAGAACAAACCGCATACGCGGTAACCGGAAGATGGATGGATTGACGGTATGAGACTTCTGAACAGGATTCGCGGGCCGTGGGCGCGCCGGATCAGCGTTGCGACCATGGCGGCTGCATTGCTGCCCGCGTTGGTCGGAATCACCGGAGGGTCAGCGACCGCCGGAGCATTCTCCCGGCCGGGGCTGCCGGTCGAGTACCTGATGGTGCCTTCGCCATCGATGGGACGGGACATCAAGGTCCAGTTCCAGAGTGGCGGCGAGAACTCCCCGGCCGTCTACCTGCTGGACGGTTTGCGCGCGCAGGACGACTTCAACGGCTGGGACATCAACACCCAGGCGTTCGAGTGGTACCTCGACTCGGGGTTGTCGATCGTGATGCCCGTCGGCGGCCAGTCCAGCTTCTATGCAGACTGGTATCGGCCGGCCCGCAACAAGGGGCCGACGCTCACCTACAAGTGGGAGACCTTCCTGACCTCCGAGCTGCCGAACTACCTGGCTTCTGAGCGTGCGGTCAAGCCCACCGGCAGCGCCGCTATCGGACTGTCAATGGCTGGATCGGCGTCGCTGATCCTGTCGGTGTATCACCCCCAGCAGTTCGTTTATGCCGGATCGATGTCGGGCTTCCTGAACCCCTCCGAGGGATGGTGGCCCTTCCTGATCGGAATCTCGATGGGTGATGCGGGCGGCTTCAAGTCCGAGGACATGTGGGGTCCGTCCAGCGACCCGGCATGGCAGCGCAATGACCCGATGGTGCAGATCCCGCGGATCGTGGCCAACGGCACCCGGATCTGGATCTACTGCGGTAACGGTCAGCCCAATGAACTCGGTGGCGGCGACCTTCCCGCGACGTTCCTGGAGGGTCTGACGATCAAGACCAACATCACCTTCCGCGACAACTACCTGGCCGCGGGCGGCAAGAACGGTGTGTTCAACTTCCCCGACAACGGCACGCACAACTGGGCGTACTGGGGCCGGGAGCTGCAGGCCATGAAGCCTGACCTGCAGGCGCACCTCATCGGATAGATCTGGATTAAACGAAGCCCTCCGGCCGCCGTTGGCGGTCGGGGGGCTTCGTCTCGTTGGCGGCTACTGTGACTGTCATGACGGAAATCAACGCGATGGTGGCTCACGAGGATGCCGAGGGTGGAATCGAGCTGCGCCACGAGGTGATCGACGAATCGTTGTTGCCAGACGGCGAGGTGGAGATCCGCGTCGAGTATTCCAGCGTGAACTACAAGGACGCTCTCGCCGTCACACCCAAAGGTGGAGTGGCACGGGCCTATCCGCTGATTCCGGGCATCGATGTGGCAGGCACGGTGACTGCCAGTACCTCCTCGGCGTTCAGCGTCGGCGATACGGTGATGGCGCACGGCCAGGACATCGGGACCGGCCGCCACGGTGGCTACGCGCAGCTGGCGCGCTATCCCGCCGAGTTCGTGGTCGGGCTGTCCAGCCTGACTACCGCCGAGGCGGCCGCGATCGGTACGGCCGGCTTCACCGCAGCGATGAGTGTGAATGCCATACGCGGGCACGGCCTCACCCCGTCGGACGGGCCGGTGCTGGTCACCGGCGCCACCGGCGGCGTGGGAAGCATCAGCGTCGACCTACTTGCCGGCCTGGGGTACGAAGTGGTGGCGTCGACCGGCAAGGCCGACGCCCATGATCTGCTGCGGGACCTGGGTGCCGCTGAGGTCATCGACCGGGTCCCGGGCCCCGAGGACAAAGTGCGCCCGCTGGGTAAATCGAAGTGGGCCGCAGTCGTCGACTGCGTCGGCGGTAAGACCCTGGCGTATGCCTTGAGCACGATGAAATATGCCGGGGTAGCCGCGATTTCGGGACTCGCCGGTTCAGTGGACCTGCCGGCGACCGTCCTGCCCTTCATTCTGCGCGGGGTGACCCTGGCCGGAATCGACTCGGTACTGTTGCCCATCGCGAAGCGCCGGCAGCTCTGGGCCGAGATCGACGCAGGGTGGCGGCCACGCCATTTGGAGCGGATCACCCGGGATGTGCCGGTACGGGAAGTCGCCGATGTTCTCGGCAGCATCATCGCCGGCGGGGTCACCGGGCGAACCCGCGTGGTTGTGCGGGACGGGTTCTGACGGCTGGCTCACGAGCGCCGAGCGAAATGACCCCGGTCTATTTCAATTCTGCCGAGGACAGACCGAGCAGGCGGCGCGCAACCACCAGCTGTTGAATCTGTTGGGTGCCTTCGAAGATGTCGAGAATCTTTGAGTCGCGGGCCCACTTCTCCAACAGGGCTTCCTCGGAGTAACCGGCGGTGCCGGCCAGTTCCACGGTCTTGAGCGTGATATCGCTGGCGACGCGGGCGGCCTTGGCCTTGCCCATCGACGCTTCCTTGGAGTTGGGGATCTTGTTGTCGGCCTGCCACGCCGAGCGCAAAGTGAGCAGATACCCGGATTCCCAGTCGGCCTCCATCCGCAGGAACTCCGCGGCCGCAGCACTTTGGGCGTGTGCCGGCTTGTCGTAGGAAATCTCGATGCCGGCGTCGGTCAGGATCTTGCGAAGCTCCTCCAGCGCCGCCCGGGCAACCCCGACTGCCATCGCGGCCACGATCGGGCGGGTGTTGTCGAAGGTCTCCATCACCCCGGCAAATCCCTTGTCGACGTTGATGTCCGGATTCCCGAGCAGGTTTTCCTTCGGGATACGGACGTTGTCGAAGCGGATCACCGCGGTGTCGGAGGCCTTGATGCCGAGCTTGTGTTCGAGGCGTTCCACGGTCACGCCCGGATGTTCCCGTGGCACTATGAACGACTTGATCGCCGCCCGGCCCTTGGTTTTGTCCAAGGTCGCCCACACCACGATGTGGGTTGCGCGCGACCCCGCGGTGACGAAGATCTTCTCACCGTTGATCACATACTCGTCGCCGTCGAGTACCGCAGTCGTCGACACCGCGGCCGAATCCGATCCGAAGCCCGGTTCGGTGATGGCCATCGCGGCCCACACCTTGCCCAACCGCTCGAGTTGCTCGTCGGTGGCCACACCTGAGATCGCGGCATTGCCCAAACCCTGGAACGGTATCGAGAGCACCAACGCGACGTCGCCCCAGCTGACCTCCAGGATGTTGAGCACGGCGGACATATTGCCCCCGTTGACATTTCCTTTGGGGCCCTCGACATCGCGGAATGCCTCGGCGCCGGCGAACGAGATGGTTTTGGCCTCCGAGATCCCTTCAAACAGCGTTGCGACGGTGTCCAGCTCGACGGGGTAGGCGTGCTCCTTCAGATCGTACTTGCGCGAGATCGGTCGCAGAATCTCCGCGGCTCCCTGGTGGCCCTTCTCGATGACCGCCCGCAACTTCTTCGGCATTTCCAGATTGATTGCCATATCAGATTCTTCCCTGGTCTCTTGTCGCGTGGGTGGGAGTTACAGGACCACGACACCTTCGGCGACGCCGATGGCCCGCAGATCGCGGTACCAGCGCTCGACCGGGTGTTCCTTGGTGAAGCCGTGGCCACCGAGCAGCTGCACACCGTCGAGGCCGATCTGCATTCCCCTATCGGTACCGATCTTCTTGGCCAGCGCTGCTTCTCGGGCGAATGACAGGCCCTGCTGGGCCCGCGCCGCCCCGCGCCACGTGATCAGACGTAGCCCATCGAGCTCGATCGCAATGTTGGCGCACATGAAGGCAACCGACTGTCTGCGGGCGATCGGTTCGCCGAAGGCTTCGCGTTCCTTCACGTAGGGGATGACGTAGTCCAGCACCGCGTGCGAGGTGCCGACGGCCAGCGCCGCCCAGCCGAGCCGGGACAGCGCGATCGCCTCGGAATAGATCCTGGCGGAGTCGGCGGCCGGGGCCTCTTGCTCGCCCAATCTCGCGCTCAGCGGCACCGCGACCTTATCGAGCTCGACTCGTCCGAGTGCGGCGGCGCGGATGCCCATGCTCGGGTCGGCCTTAACGGTCAATCCCTTGGTGGAGGCCTCGACGATGAACAGCGCCGGCTTGCCG
>JAGQTR010000336.1 GCA_020438915.1 Mycobacterium sp. | reverse complement strand
CCGTCGCGATCACCGCGATCCAGGCCCAGGGGTGAATACGTGACACATTCTGTACTGGTGCTCAACTCCGGTTCGTCCACCGTGAAGTACTCGGTGGTGCAACCAGAGTCGGGTGCGACGGTCGCCGATGGGATGGTCGAACGCATCGGTGAAGAGCTCGACCATGCGGCCGCATTGCGAATGGTCTTCGAGTCACTGGCCGGCGACGGTCACCGCCTCGAAGACCTCGGATTGCTGGCCGTCGGACACCGGGTGGTGCACGGCGGGCCCGACCTGTACCGGCCCACGGTGGTCGACGACGCGTTGATCGCCCGGCTCCAGGAGTTGTCTCCGCTTGCGCCACTGCATAACCCACCAGCCATCCTGGGTATCCAAGTGGCCAGGCAGGCGCTGCCACAGTTGCCCCACATCGCGGTGTTCGACACCGCGTTCTTCCATGACCTGCCGCCGGCCGCGGCGACATACGCCATCGATCACGAGATCGCCGCTCAGTGGCGCATCCGGCGTTACGGGTTTCACGGCACGTCGCACCAGTACGTGAGCGAACAGGCGGCAACCTTTCTCGGGGTGCCGTTGGCGTCGCTCAGCCAGATCGTTCTGCACCTCGGGAACGGGGCATCGGCTTCGGCCATCGTCGGCGGCCGGCCGGTGGAGACGTCGATGGGGCTGACCCCGATGGAGGGGCTGGTGATGGGGACGCGGTCCGGAGACGTGGACCCCGGCATGATCACCTACCTGTGGCGGACCGCTGGAATGAGTGTCGAGGATATCGAGTCGATGCTCAATCGGCGGTCGGGTCTGCGTGGCCTCGGCGGCGAGGTCGATTTCCGACAGCTTCACCAGCGGATCGAGTCTGGACCCGAATCTGACCGGGCGACAGCACAATTGGCCTACGACGTCTACATCCACCGGCTGCGCAAGTATATCGGCGCCTACCTCGCGGTACTGGGCACTGCCGACGTCATCACGTTCACCGCCGGTGTCGGGGAGAACGACGCTGCGGTGCGCCGCGACGCGCTCTCGGGGCTGGCGGCGTTCGGCATCGAACTCGACGAACACCTCAACGACAGTCCGGCCAGGGCGGCCAGACGGATTTCTGCCGACGGCTCACCGACGACGGTGCTGGTCATTCCCACCAATGAGGAGCTGGCGATCGCCCGGGCGTGTGCGCAGGTACTTGCCGGCTGAACCATCCTGGGCGACCGGTAGCTCACGGTCCGGGTCGCAGATTCCGAGCAGCCGCCGAACGTGCGATCCGGCCAGCAGCGACCATTGGACACCAGCACGGGCGGCCATGGCGTTGATGTGGGACAGCGCGGCGAACCCGGACGCGGCGAAGAACTCCACGGTCTGGAGGTCCAGGACGAGCCGACGTGACCCGGCGATCCGACGTTCGACGTAGTCAGCGAGTGCGGATCCGGTCGTCGCGTCGATCTCGCCATGGATCGTTACGAGCACCGTAGACGACGCGGAGCGCGTCGAAGGTGGCAGCTGACACGCCGAGAACGTCGCCCGGTGGTGCTCTTCGCGCAGATCGAAAGATCGTGGGTCCGGACGAAACACCCGCTGCGTACTCTGCGGAGACAACGGTTCTGAAATTGACATCATCGCCTCCGTCAGCCGAAACCTGCGATTCGAACTGTGGCTGCCGTCAGGGGCTTACCCCCACCCGTTGCGCCGATGACGTCACCAATGTTGCCAGCTGATCCTGCAGCCAGATGGCCAACGATACTACGGAATCAGTGGTGTGACCATAGCTTTGAGTCATCGAGATTGCAGACGATCTAACTGTGGTTTGTGCAGATTATTCGGAATCGACCGGCCGGGGATTGCCGTCCAACGGTCGATATTTGACGGTTCAGCAACTGATTCCGCAATTGCTGGGTGGTCACGCACTCAGAAGGTGGACATCGGCCGCACGCTATTGGCCAGATCGATCAGCGCGTAACGGTGCGCCTGGGTGGGCGCGACCCGGGCAAGGTTGCGCAGCGATGCCTCGACGCCGAGCTGCAAGCCGTGCTCGGTGAACGGGAAGCCCAGAATGTGGTTCGTGCTGGCGGTGTTGTCGGCGAGCCAGTCCATCGCGGTCCCCAGCACCAGCGCCCGGATTTGTAGCACCCGTGGCTCGGTGTCGGGCAGCGCCTCCACTCGTCGCGCCGCGCTGCGGATGTGTTGCTCGGTGATCTCGCTGGAGGATCGTCCTGACAACAACGTCACCGCGCTCGTCAACCGTGCGGTCGTGAAATGCCTTGAGGTGGCAGGTACTTCGTCGAGAGTGCGAACCGCCTCATCGCGCTCGCCCGCGGCTGACAGGGCACGCGCAAGGCCGAAGCTGGCCGAGATGACGCCACGGTCGGTGGACCACACGGTGTCGTAGAACTTGCGCTCATCGGGGTCCCCGGCCAGTTCGGCGGTGGCCGCCAGCGCCATTTTCGGAGCCAGCTCACCGGGAAGGGTGTTCAACACCTCGGTGAAATCCTTGGTCGCCGAGTCATAGTCGCCGGTGAGCAACTCCGAGACGCCGCGGAACCAGAGAAGCCGCCAACGCCAGCCGACCCGGTCGGCGAGATCCTCCAGCTTGCGGGTGGCCTTGGCCACATCCCCGAGATCCAGCAACGCCCGAACCTCCATCAGCGGAAGCTCGATCGACTCCGACAGATCGAGTCCTTCGGAATCCAGTGACCCGTGCCGGGCGGCGCGCAACGAATCCAGTGTCTGCACCGACTCACTGAGCACCGTCGCCGAAAGCACCGTCGCGCCGACGTCGGTCGGGTCCACCAGCGGAACCTGGAGCGCCTTGACGATCTCCTGGGCGGTGAGTTTCTGTGAGTGCACCTGGCCATCGAGGTAGACATCGGTGTGCGCGACGAGAAGGTCCACTCCGAATGTGGATCGCGAGGGGCTGAATACGGTGGACAGACCTGGGCGCGGCACGCCGGTGTCCTGCGCTACGACCTCGCGCAGCACGCCCATCAGCTGACTGGCCATCTCCTCGGCGTTCGGGAAGCGCCGCCGCGGGTCGGGGTCGATGGCACGTCGCAGCAGTCGGCTGTACGAGTCGTATTCGGCCAGCACCGGGTCGTCTTCGGGTAGCCCGTCGACGTATCGGCCCTTGCGGGTTTGCAGGTGCAACGTCAGCGCAGCCAGGGTGCGGCCCACCGTGTAGATGTCGCTGGCGATGGTGGGGCCGGTGCGCACGATCTCGGGTGCCTGATAACCGGGGGTTCCGTAGAGGAAGCCGAACGAATTGATGGTAGAGACCGCGCCGAGGTCGATGAGCTTGAGCTGATCCTCGGTCACCATGATGTTTTCGGGTTTCAGGTCGTTGTAGACCAGCCCGTTGGCATGTAGATAGCTCAACGCGGGGAGAATCTCGAGGGTGAAGCCGATGGCTTCGGCCACCGGTAGCCGCGAGCCGGCCCGCTGGTTGAGACGGGTGGCCTGTTTGAGCGACGATCCGCCGACGTACTCCATGACGATGTAGCCCACGGGGTTTCCGTGCTTGTCGTCGTGCTCGACGAAGTTGAAGATCTTCACGATTCCGGGGTGGGTCACCTCGGCCAAAAACTGGCGTTCGGCCATCGCGATGGCCTGAGCCTCGGCGTCACCGGAATGCACCAGGCCCTTGAGTA
>JAGQTR010000335.1 GCA_020438915.1 Mycobacterium sp. | reverse complement strand
GGTGCCCAACGCACGGGTCACGGTCCAGGTAAACGATCACGGTGGCGTCATGATTGTGATCCCAGGCCACGAGCAGGTCGAGCTGCCACATGCGATGGCCCACGCAGTCAAGGTTGAGAAGGTCTGAGCCTAGCCCGCCCGGCGACCGAACCGTCTGCTCGGCGGAAGCCTGACGCCGAGCTGTTCTGCGAGCCGGTAGCCGGTGACGGCCAACTCACGGATCTGTTCCGGTCGCATTCCTGACTGCAGCGCAGTATCGAGCATGCCGGCCATCCGATGCATGGGTCGGTCCCTGAGCGCAGCGTCGAGGGAGATGCCCGCAAGTGGCCCCTCCCCACGCTAGTAAGCCGAAAACGCCAGCAGCACGAGTGCTTCCACTCGCCATGGCTCTGGCAGGCGGCGGGCCAGGTCAGCCCACAGCGATTCGGCCGACCCGGCGCGGTCGCTCACGGCGAGCGCGTACAGGGTGTCGCGCACCCGCGGATCTGTCAGCGCGAGCGCCACACCGACCAATTGTTCATCGGCGAGCGGACTCCCTCTGCCGATCTGCTCAGCACAGGCCAGCGCGTGCTCGATGTCATCGCGAGCCTGCGAACCGGGGCGCTCGGGATCGATCTCACCGGCCTGCTCGATCAGCTCGGCCAGCGCGGTGCTTCGTTCGGGGTCCACGGGGGCGACGACCGCGACGAGCTCGGAGCGCCGCGCGTACAGGCGCCGCCCATCCAGTACCGCCGCCGCCGCGATCGGCGATGCCGCTGGATCCTCGACCACACCCGAGCTGCCGCAACCGTCAGCGCAGTACCACCGACCGCCGGCGGCGACCCGGTCGACGACGTGCACGGCGAACAGTTCGACATCCCGTCTGGCGAGCTCGACAGACAGCTCACGGGCCAGGTCACGGTATTCGGCGGCGCACATCTGACATCCTGCGCCCTCGTCGTCGACGACGACCGCGATCGCGATCTCTGCTCGGGACGCGGCCGCCAGCCCTGCCAGGTGACTCAACGAGCCGCCGCCCACGTCGCCGCAGAGGTCGGCGCGCATGACAGCGCCCATCTCACCGTCAGCCGCGGTCACGAGCACCAGGGACTTCTCAGGCACGAAGCCCAGGACAGCGGGAAGCGCCGCAATCAGGACGCCGGGTCGGTCGAGCGGAAAATCGGGGCGAGGTGTTGTAGACATACTGCAAACCTGGCAACAGCAGCCGACGAAGAACCGCCCACGCTGATCTGGCAGGCCCGAACTGTGGATGAAGTCGGGATTGGGGGTCGATGACCGTAGCCGGCCCGGCCATCCGGGCTCCGGATTAACCCTCAGATTTTGACACCGATCGCCGTACAAGCCACGCCCAACCGGCGTACACCTATGTGCCATGGGTTCCACGCAGGAATACGACCTCGTCGTCATCGGATCAGGACCGGGCGGGCAAAAAGCGGCCATCGCTGCGGCAAAGCTCGGCAAGTCCGTCGCGGTGATCGAGCGCGGGCTGATGCTGGGCGGCGTGTGCGTCAACACCGGCACCATCCCGTCGAAGACGTTGCGCGAGGCCGTCGTCTACCTCACCGGCATGAACCAGCGCGAACTCTACGGGGTCAGCTACCGCGTCAAGGACAAGATCACCCCGGCCGACCTTCTCGCGCGCACCCAGCACGTCATCGGCAAGGAAGTCGACGTGGTGCGCTCGCAGCTGATGCGTAATCGCATCGAGCTTTATGTGGGCCACGCCCGGTTCCTCGATGCCCACACCATTCACGTCGACGATCCCAACCGAGCCGAACGCGTGACCGTCAGCGGTCGCTACATCGTCATCGCCACCGGCACCAAACCGGCCCGGCCCGCCGGCGTCGAGTTCGACGAGAACCGGGTCCTGGACTCCGACGGCATCCTCGACCTCAAGACCATCCCGGGCTCGATGGTCGTAGTCGGCGCGGGCGTCATCGGCATCGAGTACGCCTCGATGTTCGCGGCGCTGGGCACCAAGGTCACCGTCGTCGAGAAACGCGCCAACATGTTGGAGTTCTGCGATCGTGAGGTCATCGAGGCGCTGAAATTCCACCTGCGGGATCTGGCCGTGACGTTCCGATTCGGCGAAGAGGTCACCGCCGTCGACGTCGGCTCCGCCGGTACCATCACCACGCTGGCCAGCGGCAAGCAGATCCCCGCCGAGACAGTCATGTACTCAGCGGGCCGGCAGGGCCAGACCGACCACCTCGATCTGCCGAACGCCGGCCTGGAGGCCGACGACCGCGGCCGAATCTTCGTCGACGACAACTACCAGACCAAGGTCGAGCACATTTACGCCGTCGGCGACGTCATCGGGTTCCCGGCCCTGGCGGCGACCTCCATGGACCAGGGCCGACTGGCGGCCTATCACGCATTCGATGAGCCCTGCAAAGGCATGACCGAGCTGCAACCCATCGGCATCTACTCGATACCCGAAGTGTCCTACGTCGGGGCCACCGAGGTGGAGCTGACCAAGGATTCGGTGCCCTACGAGGTCGGGGTGTCCCGCTACCGTGAGTTGGCGCGCGGCCAGATCGCCGGCGATTCCTACGGGATGCTCAAACTGCTGGTCTCGACCGAGGACCTGCGGATACTCGGAGTTCACATCTTCGGCAGCAATGCCACCGAGATGGTGCACATCGGCCAGTCCGTGATGGGATGTCAGGGCACGATCGAGTTCCTGGTTGACGCCGTGTTCAACTACCCGACCTTCTCCGAGGCCTACAAGGTGGCGGCACTGGATGTGATGAACAAGCTGCGCGCGCTCAACCAGTTCCGATCCTGAGTCGTGAGGTGCTGCGACGGCCTCCGCCGCGGCACCTGCGGAATGCCCCAATGGTGAATAAGCGTTCGAACAAATGGGTGACGGGCGGGTATACCGCGGTGCCGATGACCGCCGATACGGGACACTGGAGGTTACGGTACCGACGACATCGCTATCGCAGCGGACCGCGAACTGTCGCAGCGAACCGCGAAAAGGAGGCGAAAGATGGCTGAGAACGCAGATGTTCCAGGTCAGCAATACCAACCTGAGCAGACCGGCATGTATGAGCTCGAGTTTCCCGCTCCGCAGCTGTCCTCTGCGGACGGCCGCGGTCCGGTGTTGATCCATGCGCTTGAGGGCTTCTCCGATGCCGGCCGGGCGATCAGACTGGCCGCCGAGCACCTCAAGAACACTCTCGACACCGAACTGGTGGCGTCATTCGCGATCGATGAACTTCTCGATTACCGGTCGCGGCGCCCGTTGATGACGTTCAAGACCGACCACTTCACGCACTACGACAATCCCGAGCTCAATCTCTACGCGCTACACGACAGTGCCGGAACACCGTTTCTGCTGCTCGCCGGCCTCGAGCCCGATCTACGCTGGGAGCGCTTCATCACCGCGGTGCGGCTGCTAGCCGAGCGCCTCGGGGTTCGCAGGATTATCGGCCTCGGCGCCATTCCGATGGCCGTTCCGCATACCCGGCCGATGACGCTGACCGCCCACTCCAACGACAAGGAGCTCATCGCCGACCATCAGCCCTGGGTCGCAGAGGTTCAGGTACCGGGCAGTGTGTCCAATCTGCTCGAGTTCCGGATGGCCCAGCACGGACACGAGGTCGTTGGGTTCACCGCGCATATCCCCCACTATCTGGCGCAAACCGACTATCCGACCGCAGCCGAGACGCTGCTCTCTGAGGTGGCCCGCTGCGGTTCACTGCAGATCCCGACCGCCGCGCTGGCCCAGGCGGCCGCGGAGGTACACGACAAGGTCAACGAACAGGTCGCTGCGAGCGCGGAGGTCGCTCAAGTGGTGGAGGCGCTCGAGCGCCAGTACGATGCATTCGTTGCCGCTCAGGAAAACCGGTCCCTTCTGGCGCGCGACGAGGATTTGCCCAGCGGGGACGAACTCGGCGCCGAGTTCGAGCGATTCCTCGCCCAACAGACAGGCGAGAAGGACAACAAAGACGGGGACAATCCCACCGAGAGTCCCTAGCCAAACTCGCAAGCTGTGAACCGACTCGACGACGAAGTGGGCGTGCATGACGGTGATCACGGGGTTTGCACTGTGACCGAACGCAAACCGAACCTGCGTTCCGTGAGGGAGCTCACTCCCTCGCTGCAATATCGGACCATCCACGGCTATCGCCGGGCGTTCCGGATAGCTGGATCAGGTCCGGCGATCCTGCTCATCCACGGCATCGGAGACAACTCCACTACGTGGAGCACCGTGCAGACCATGTTGGCGCAACGGTTCACCGTCATCGCCCCCGATCTGCTCGGCCACGGCAAGTCCGACAAGCCACGCGCCGACTACTCGGTTGCCGCCTACGCCAACGGGATGCGTGATCTGCTCAGCGTCCTGGAAATCGACAGCGTCACGGTGATCGGTCACTCACTGGGCGGCGGTGTGGCGATGCAATTTGCCTACCAGTTCCCGCAACTGGTGGACCGAATGATCCTCGTCGGGGCGGGCGGTGTCACCAAAGAGGTGAATGTGGCACTACGGATCGCGTCGCTGCCGATGGGAAGTGAAGCGTTGGCCTTGCTTCGCCTCCCGCTGGTGCTACCGGCGTTGCAGGCCATCGGGCGGATGGGTGGCACCGTGTTCGGGTCCACCGGATTGGGCCGCGACATCCCGGAAATGTTGCGCATCCTCGAGGATCTACCCGAGCCGACCGCGTCGGCGGCGTTCGCACGAACGCTGCGGGCCGTGGTCGATTGGCGCGGCCAGGTGGTGACCATGCTCGACCGTTGTTATCTGACGCAATCTGTTCCCGTGCAATTAATTTGGGGTAGCAGCGATTCGGTCATTCCGGTCAGCCACGCCGAAATGGCACACTCGGCCATGCCAGGATCACAACTGGAGATTTTCGAAGGCTCCGGCCATTTCCCCTTCCGTGAGGACCCGGACCGATTCGTCGAGAACGTGCAGAGGTTCATCGAATCCACCGAGCCGGCCGTGCACGACCAGGACTACCTTCGAAGCCTGCTTCGGGCGGGAATCAGCGAAAGCACCATCTCGGGCTCAGCCGACACACGCGTCGCGGTGCTGGACGCCATGGGCGCCGACGAACGCAGTGCAACCTGACCCGAAGTGCCTGCTAACACGTAGCATCGGCTCATGGCCATCGACGTGACAGTACTGCGCGTATTCACCGACCGGGACGGCAGCTTCGGCAACCCGTTGGGCGTGGTGGACGCGGCGTCCGTAGACCCGGCGGACCGCCAGCGCATTGCTACTGAATTGGGTTACAGCGAAACCATATTCGTCACCGTGCCCGATGCCGGGTCGAGCACCGCGCACGCCCACATCCATACGCCCACCACCGAACTCTCCTTCGCCGGCCATCCCACGGTCGGCGCATCGTGGTGGCTGATGGACCAAGGAAAGCCGGTAAAAACGTTGCAGGTACCTGCCGGAATTGTGCAGGTGAGCTACCACGACGATCTGACATCGGTCAGCGCGCGCGCCGAGTGGGCGCCCGACTTTTCGATCTACGACCTCGCCACGATCGATGAACTGTCGGCAGCCGACCCCGATGAATATCCCGACGACGTCGAGCATTATCTGTGGACCTGGCTGGACGAACCCGCAGGCACCATCAGATCCAGAATGTTTGCCCCTAACTTGGGAGTCCGCGAGGACGAAGCCACGGGAGCAGCAGCGGTACGCATGACCGAGCATCTCAGCCGCGACCTGACCATCGTTCAGGGGCGGGGGTCGATCATCGAGACCACCTGGAGCCCCGACGGCTGGGTGCAGATCGCCGGACGGGTCATCAGCGACGGAGCCCGTCAGATCGACTGAGCGGTCTCGCCCTGGGCCGGCACCGCGCGGTGCGCCCGTAACGCCTCGATCTCCCGCTCGAAGTCTTCGGCCGACGAGAATGACCGGTATACCGAGGCGAACCGCAGATAGGCCACCTCGTCGAGTTCACGCAGCGGCCCGAGAATCGCTAGACCCACTTCTTGGCTGGGCACCTCCGCCGAGCCAGTCGCCCGAACCGCGTCCTCGACTTGTTGAGCGAGAAGATTGAGAGCATCGTCGTCCACCTGACGCCCCTGGCAGGATCGGCGCACACCTTTGATGACCTTCTCCCGACTGAAGGGTTCGGTGACGCCGCTGCGCTTGACCACCGCCAGAACCGCCGTCTCAACGGTCGTAAACCGCCGCCCGCACTCCGGACATGACCTGCGGCGGCGAATCGCCTGCCCCTCGTCGGTCTCGCGGGAATCGACCACCCGAGAATCGGGGTTGCGGCAGAAGGGACAGTGCATAACACGATCCTCTCCACTACCGACCGGCTGAGCCGCCCCTGAGCCTACCCGCGCGCCGATGGCGGCGGGCGTCGCCACGCGGCCGCGGCACCCCCGCGCCACGGGGCCCGCACTGATCACCACAACCCCAGCTTCGGACACTGCGGAAGGCCCGCGCGGATCAGCCGACCGGGGCGATCAGCGTCCGCCCGGCGTCGACCGCAGCTGAATCGAGGTGATTGAGATCGCGGATCCGCTCGACAACCTGGCCGACCGGGACCTCGGGAGCCACCCTTGCGGCCAGGTGCTGAAGACTTTCACCGGCTTGCACCTGGACCACCGCCAGTTGATCGGGGACGGCGGCGGGCACGGCCACGCGACCGGAACCGGCCTGCGCCAGCAGCCCCAGCCATAGGGTGATCAGCGCCGCCAGGCCCGC
>JAGQTR010000017.1 GCA_020438915.1 Mycobacterium sp. | reverse complement strand
TCGCATCAACGGCGCTGGACACCTCCCCCATACACCAAACACTAGTGCGAACCACCGACATATTCGCCCATCCACAACCGCGGAACCGCAGTGGCACAGGTGAATACGTTCTACGGCAGCGATCCGAACGTCAACGCGCTCCGCGCTGCTCAACGAGCCGCGGTAGGACCCGGAGATCCCGCGACCACAGACAGGTGTCGGGTGATGGTGCCGATCTCAGCCAACAACACACGCGCGGCGCCGATCGCGGGTCCGCCCTCGGGTACCGCGTCGCGCATTCGCTGGTCAGCTTCGACCAACTCCCTGGTGTCCACGGTCCACGGCGCCGCCGGGGTCGGCGGGTCACCGCACAGCGACTCCACATACTCGTCTACGGCGTGCACGAACTGCGGGCTCCACGCATCTGAGAGGTTCCGCGGAAAGTTGGCTTCCAACGTCGTGCACGCAGTCGTGACGGCATTCAGCGCCGTGCGATAGGTACTCAACCAATGGCGTAGCTCGCGGGAGTCCATACGGGTGGCTCCTACGGCGGCTTCGAATGCGGCGCGGGCCCGGAATGCCCGCTGCCACGACGCGGACACCGCATCGGCCGGATTGTGAACCTCATGTACATAAGCCTTGATCACCGTTGCCGCATAGTCGATTTCGGTCTTCAGCAATTCGCCCGCGCGTTGCCCCAATCGAGTCAACGCATCGTCAGGCAACATGACGTGGGCAAGCACCGCTATGACGCCGCCGCCGAGTGTTGCAAACAGCAACTCACTCGGCGTCGCGGTGTTGGCGTCCCGGTCGATGTTGATCAGAAACACGACTGCAGCCGTCATTGCCGCCGACAACGCCAGATACCCGAACCCAGCCACGGCGTGGAAGACGCCGACGAACAGAATCGCCAGTACCGCCGACGTGACGGATCCGGGATGCAGTAGAACCAACACAGTCGAAGCGACCACGATTCCGATCGCGGTGCCGGCCAGGCGTCCTGCGCAACGCGTGTAGGTGTGCGCCGTCTCGGGACGGAGTACCAGCAACACCGTGAGCGGAATCCAATATCCGTGTGCAACATCGGCATAGCGGTCGATTGCACAACCGGCGGCTACCGCAACACCCAGACGGACAGCGTGCCGGAATACCGGCGAGTGCCAGTTGAGGTGGCGGCGGGTCAGGTCCAGTGCTGAGCGTACCGACGTTCGCAGTTCGGGCCGCCGGACACGAAGGGCATCGGGGGAGGATGGCGCGAAATCGCCAAGCCGGACCGCCACCGCTTCATGCAGTTGCATCGACAGCTGATGTACCAACGCCGAGTCCGGTCCGGTCGCCTCGACCGCCGCATTGTCGAGGTGGCGAATCTTTGCTTCAGCATCGCCACGGGCCGACCGGCCGGTCTCGGCCACCGCCGCCAATGTGTCGGCAGCCGCGAAGAGTACGTCGGCCAACGCGGGCCGGCCTGCGAAACCGCTCAACGTCGTGGCGATACGTTCGGGCAGTCCATACCAGTCGCGGTACTCGGCGGGACGCCGTTTGGCCTGCCCGTCGATCAGGGTGAACGCAGCCCGCAGCGTGATCAGCGGTTGCGTGTCGACCGGCTGTGCGGTCCCGGCGGCCTCTTCGGCCAGCGTTCGAGCGTCAGCGGCCAGCGACCGATAGGCCGCGGCGAGCGCTTCCCGTTGCACCCGCCAACGATGCCGCGGCCAGACCGCGATCAGGCCCGCCTGCACCAGACCGCTTGCAACGACCAGCCCGGACGTGCCCAGCGTCGACGACAATGTCGGCGCAGCAGGGGCGGCGATGACCAAGAGCACGGCCGAAGCCCCCGAGATCAATCCGGCTTGGGCGCCCAGTGCCCACGGCATCGCCGCAACGAAGCACCAGAGTGCGGCCGTGGCCACGAAGAGCGCGGAAATCGCGGATGTCAACGCGCCGAGCAGAACCGCGAATCCCATCAGCGCGGAGACCGCGACGACCAGAGGTATCCGGCCTCGCGGGCTGTCCTGCAGTGCGGTGGCGCCTGCGATGGCCGCGGCAGCGGTGACAGCGGTGGCCGATCCCGGAGGCCCCCAGTTCAATGTGGCCACAGCGACCGCCAGGACGCCCAGCAGGCTGCGTACGACCGCAGCAAGGTCTGGCACCACCGGCAGCGTCAAGCCCTTGAGCACCCCTCCATTCTGGACCGGATATGTTCACCCAGTGGAGAAAGTCGTCATCATCTTGCGGGGAGCACCTGGGGATGAGGCGTGGTGCACCCGGTTGCGCACCGACATCGCCCACAAGCTCCTCGACACCGGTGCACCCGGCCTGACGGTCAATGTCCGCGACGCAGTGGTCAGCGAGTCGCTGATGACCCTGACCACTCTGGACCCGCCGGTGACGGCGTTGGTCAGCATCTGGACCCAGCAGTGCTACGGAGAACAGATCCGGACGGCTGTGACGCTGTTGAACGATGTCTGCGACCATGTCGGGGCATACCTGGTGACCGAGTCGGTTCCCATGACGCCGCCACCCACCCGACCGGGCCAACGCACCCCGGGCCTGGCGAACGTGGCGCTGCTGCGCCGGCCGGCCGACCTCGACGAGGCGACCTGGCTGACGCGATGGCACGACGACCACACGCAGGTCGCGATCGACACCCAGTCGACCTTCGGCTACACACAGAACGCCGTGGTGCGCGGGCTCACCGAGAATTCTCCGCCGATCTCGGCCATCGTCGAGGAACTGTTTCCGATCGAGGCGATGTCGGACCTACACGCGTTCTTCGGTGCCGCCGACGACGACGACCTGCGCGACCGAATGACCCGGATGGTCAACAGCACTGCGGCTTTCGGAGCCAATCGCGACATCGACACCGTCCCGACAAGCCGTTATGTGCTTCGCGACGCGTTCGCATCGGCAGCTACGCTGCAGCCGTGACACTGCAGATCAGCGACGACAACCGCGTCCGCACCCTGGTTCTGGACAGGCCCGAGGCGCTCAACGCGTTCAACGAAGAGCTCTACCTCGCCACCGCTGTGGCGCTGCAGGATGCCGCCGTCGACCCCGATGTCGCAGTAGTACTGCTCACCGGAGCAGGTCGTGCGTTCAGCGCGGGCAACGATCTCAAGGAGATGCAGTCACGCATCGCCGATTCCTCGCTTAGCAGCCAGGGCAGTCACTTCTCAACCATGATCAGCGCTTTGACCGACCTGCCCAAGCCACTCCTCTGCGCCGTCAACGGCGTCGGTCTTGGCATCGGCACGACCATTCTCGGCTACGCCGACCTGGTGTTCATGTCGTCCACCGCCCGGCTGAAGTGCCCGTTCACCAGCCTCGGCGTCGCCCCGGAGGCAGCCTCGTCATACTTGCTCCCGCAGCTGGTCGGCAGGCAGAACGCGGCCTGGCTGCTGCTGTCCTCGGAGTGGATCGATGCCGCCGAGGCCCACCGAATGGGCCTTGCGTGGAAGGTGTGCGAACCCGACGAGCTGTTGCCGGAGGCTCGAAGGCACGCTGAAGTTTTGGCGTCCCGCTCGATTGCAAGTCTGGTGGCGGTCAAGCAGACGATGGTCGCCCCTTACCGCGGGGGAATCAACGCGGCCACCGAACGCGAGAACGCACACTTCGTCGAACTGCTCGGCGGCGCGGCCAACGCCGCCGCGCTTGCCGAGTTCACCGGGAAAAACAGCACCTGAGCCGTTAGCGGCTGATGCTATTGGATTTGCAGTCAGCCGCTTTGGATGTGCATTCGGCCACTTTGGATTTGCAGTCGGCCACTTCCGAATGCGCCGCGATGATGGCCCGCAATGTGCGCCGGCATCGACCACAGTCGCCTCCGGCGCCGCATATCGCGGCGATATCCCTGGAAGTTCGCGCTCCGTTGGCCACGACCTCGTCAACCACGTGGCTGGTGGCTCCGGTGCACAGGCAGACAAACATGGGCGCTCGCTATCCCTGTTCGCCGACGCTCATCAGATGGGCGAACCTGCCGACGAACCGGGTGGGGTAGGCCCCCAACCCGACGTTGGGCATCCACTCGGCGGCCGCATCGGAATGCTCGATCCACTGCCGCGCACTGAGCTCGTCGCAGAGCTCCTGCAGGATTAGGACTTCGCGGCCGTCATCGAGAGCGCGGTAGGCCCAAATCTTACGGACCCCGCATTGTTGGAACCGCTCCAAGCGGTCGTGCACCCTTTCCATCAGAGCAGGCACGTCGTCGACCAAGGATATGACGCCCATGACGACCCGGCCGATGTGTTCTCCGGTCGAGGACGCATCCAGATCGATCTTCTCGATGACCTCGCCACCGAAGATCGGCGGAATATCATCGGCTCCCGAGATATTGAACAATTCAAACAGTGCCGGCGACCGCAAGACGTCCCGAATTGACCGAGCGTGCCGAATTCCGATTGTCACCAATACTCTGCGTGGTTCCCAGATCGACTCGTACAGGACGACGTGATGGGCCCCGATGGCATCCAGACGGTCATGATGCTTTGTCAGCCATTTCCACATACGACCGACATCGTCAACGTGGAAATCGCAGGCAAGAATGAACGAGTGGTGATCGTACTCGTTCATTGGTCGCCCTTGCCCATCTGTCTGCCCCAGCAGTTAGCGGAGTCTAACCTTACTTAGGTTAGCCAGTCTAGGGCAGCTCGCGATCCGGCCGCGCCGGCGTCGCCCCGGTTCGGTAAACCTCGCAGAAACGTGGTCCGCAGCCGCGATGAGTGGGCAATCGGCGGCGGTTGTGCACTAGATTTGAAGCGTCTCGCACAGCCCGGTGCAGAGAGCGCACGCGATCATTCATCAAAGCGTTTAGGAGTGACCATGCAAGGCGATCCCGAGGTTCTGAAGTTGCTCAATGAGCAATTGACGAGCGAACTCACGGCGATCAATCAGTATTTCCTGCATTCCAAAATGCAGGACAACTGGGGCTTCACCGAGTTGGCGGAGCACACCCGCAAGGAATCTTTCGAAGAAATGGTTCACGCCGAGGAGATCACCGATCGCATCCTGATTCTCGACGGCCTACCCAATTATCAGCGGTTGTTCTCTTTGCGGGTTGGGCAGACGCTGCGCGAACAGTTCGAGGCAGATCTCGCGATCGAGTATGAGGTCGTCGAGCGCCTCAAGCCGGGCATCATCATGTGCCGGGAGAAGGGCGATGCCACCTCGGCGAACCTTTTAGAGAAGATCCTCGCCGACGAGGAGCAGCACATCGATTACCTGGAGACCCAGCTCGAGCTGATGGGCAAACTCGGCGAGGAGCTCTACTCGGCTCAGTGCGTGTCCCGCCCGCCCCAGTAGCGGTTCGCAACCCAAGCGGGGCCGGCGCAGCCCATTCTCCGATGCCGTAACTTTCCTAGCACATCTAACGAAGCATCCGACGACCGCGCCGCGTACCATGCGGCCATGAGCCGAATCGGGGACTTCGCCGACGACGACGTTTCGGGTTTCGCGGTCAAATCGCCTGAACTGGGCACCGCCATGGCCAACTTCAGCCATGCGGTGTACACGAAGGGCAGGTTGCCCATTCGTGTCCGCGAGGCCGCCCGCATCGTCATCGCCCATGCCAATGAGTGCGTGGTCTGCCAGAACACCCGGGACTCCGAGGGCGAGGCCAGCGGTATCGACGAAGAGTTCTACAACCACGCGCCCCAGTGGCAGAGCTGGCCCGGCTACACCGACACCGAGCGCGTTGCAATGGAATTCGCCCACCGATTCGCCAGCGACCACACCGAACTTCGCGATGACGAGGACTTCTGGGAGCGCGCGAAGGCCCACTTCGACGACGAGTTGCTGACCGATCTGGCCATCTCGTGCGCTATGTGGGTTGGGATGGGCCGCATGCTACGAACCCTCGACATCGGGCAGAGCTGCAAGATCACGCTCTAACGTCTGGCGCGGCGGCACTGCGACTGGTATCGATGGCACACATGGCCAAACCACTCGCCGTCACCGCGATAGCCCAGTTGGAGGCCAAGCTCGCCTCCGATGGAGTCACCACCCTCATCGGCACGGTCGTCAACCCGGCGGGGCTCATCCACGCCAAGACCATTCCGCTGCCGCGGATGGCGACGTTCGCCGATCCGGGGCTGGGCGCAAGTCCGGTCTGGCACGTGTTCGCAGTCGACCAGGCCGGCATTGTGTTCGGAGAAGACACCGGTGTGGTGGGGGACCAGCGGATCCGCATCGACCTGGGCGGAGTGCGGATTCTCGGTGACGGATTAGCCTGGGCGCCAAGCTCTTTCTTCAATCAGGACGGATCACCGGATCCCTTCTGCTCCCGCGGTGCGCTGACCCGCATACAGGCGAAGTCCTCCGACGCGGGCATCAGAGCGCTGATCGGCCACGAGATGGAGTTTGTGCTCGTAGGACCGGGCGGTGAGGCCCTGCCCGCCCACCTGTGGGCGCAGTACGGGCTGGCCGGGGTACTCGAGCACGAAGGATTCGTCAGGGATGTCACTGACGCCGCGACTACCGCGGGTGTGGCCATCGAACAGTTCCATCCCGAGTACGGGGCCAATCAGTTCGAGATTTCACTGGCTCCTCTAGAACCCGTGGCGGCAGCCGACCAGCTGATACTGATGCGCATCATCGTCGCCAGGGTGGCACGACGGTACGGAATGCGGGTGAGTCTGTCGCCGGTTCCGTTCGCCGGAAGCGTCGGAACTGGCGCACATCAGCACTTTTCACTCACCCGCGGGGAGTCCCCACTGTTCGCCGACGGCCAGGGACCTTCCGGGATGACGGCAGCGGGCGCCTCCGCCGTGGCCGGAGTGCTCGCCGGCTTGGGCCAGGCCCAGGGCGTGCTGTGCGGCTCTATCCTGTCGGGGCTGCGCATGCAGCCGGGCCATTGGTCAGGCGCCCACACCTGCTGGGGCACCGAGAACCGTGAAGCCGCGGTGCGTTTCCTACCGGGCGGGCCGGCCAATCCGCGCGGCGGCAACGTCGAGGTCAAGGTGGTCGATCCGTCAGCAAACCCCTATCTCGCATCGGCCACGATCCTCGGTCTGGCGCTCGACGGCATCGATCGCGAACTGGGGTTGCCCGAGCAGGTCACCGTCGACCCCGCCACGCTGAGCGGGACTCAACGCGACGAGGCCGGCGTCGCTCTGTTGACGCCGAGCCAATCCGAGGCCATCGACGCACTCGATCGATCCTCGCTGCTACGTGGCGTTCTCGGCGACGCGATAGTCGACGCCGTAGTCGCGGTCCGGCGCTACGAGCACGACAACTATTGCGATCTGAGTCCCGATGAGCTTGCCGGGAAGTTCCGACTCGCCTGGAGCGTATGAGTGACGGCGCTGCGCGAGCACATCGGGGCAGTGCGGTTGGTCGATCACCACGCACACGGTTGTTGGCTCACCCCCGGTGATCGCTCCCGCTTCGAGAACGCGCTCAACGAGGCAAACACCGAGCCGCTGGCATCGTTCGACTCGGCCTTCGACACCCAACTCGGCTTTGCGGTCCGGGCACGATGCGGCCCGCTGCTCGGCCTACCCAGGCATGCCGACGCCAACACTTACTGGCGACACCGCTGCGAAATCCCCGAGCCCGAGCTGGCCAGACTGTTCCTGTCCGCGGCGCAGGTATCTAACTGGCTGCTCGACACCGGATTCGCCGGCGGGGTAGCCGATCTCGACGGTGTGGCATCTCTCTCGGTCGGCGCGGTTGCCGAGGTCGTCCGGTTGGAGTCGGTCGCCGAGGAAGCCGCGGCGGCATCGGGGGACTATATCTCGGCGTTCGACGAGATCCTGTGGGAGCGGACCGGTAATGCGGTGGCTACCAAATCTATCCTGGCCTACCGCGGCGGCTTCATCGGCGACCTCTCCGATCCGGCCCCAGCCGAAGTCGTCGACGCGGCCGCACGCTGGCGTGACGACGGTGGCATGCAACTCACCGATCGGGTATTGCTACGCTTCGGCCTGCACCGGGCGCTGCGGTTGGGCAAACCATTGCAGTTCCACGTGGGGTTCGGTGACCGCGACTGCGACCTGTACGCCGCCAATCCTCTGCACCTGCGCGACTTTCTGCAGATCAGCGGTGAAACTCCGGTCCTTCTGCTGCACTGCTATCCGTACGAACGCGAGGCCGGCTATCTGGCGCAGGCGTTCAACAATGTCTACCTCGACGGTGGCCTGGCCATCAACTATCTCGGTGCCCGATCGGCCGCCTTCATCGGTCGACTTCTGGAGATGGCCCCGTTCCGCAAGATTCTGTACTCGTCCGACGGGTTCGGGCCGGCCGAACTGCACTACCTGGGCGCTGCGCTCTGGCGCGCCGGGATCCATGCCACGTTGCGGCAGTTCGTCGACGCCGGCGAATGGAGCCACGCCGATGCGGTCAGAGTGGTTGACCTGATCGCACACGGAAACGCCAGGCGCGTCTACCAACTCGGCTAGCCCGGATGACGATTCGGCGACTAGCGAACCCCGCGGATCAGCCCGCCGGGGCGGGCGCCGGTGTCGATTCCGTGGCGACGCGTCACGACCCCGCTGACGATGGTCGCGTCATAGCCGGAGGCTCCCTGGGTCAAACGACGGCCACCTGCGGGCAGGTCGTAGACCATACGGGGCACGTCGAGGCGCAGTGCATCCATGTCGATGACATTGATGTCGGCCTTCATGCCCGGTGCGATCACTCCCCGGTCCGACAGACCGAAAAGCGTTGCGGTGTCAAGCGTCTGCTTTCGAACCACGTACTCCAGCGAGAATTTGGGTCCACGATGACGGTCGCGAGCCCAGTGGGTCAGTAAGAAAGTGGGGTAGGACGCGTCACAGATCAGACCACAATGCGCCCCACCGTCGGAGAGCCCGGATACCGCTGCGGGGTGGGTCATCATCTCGTAGATGGCGTCGTGATTTCCCTCGGCGTAGTTGAAGAAGGGCAGCATCAGCATTGCGGTGCCGTCAGATTCCAGCATCAGGTCGTACATGGCGGCCAACGGATCCTCGCCACGTCGCTTGGCGATAGCCGCAACGGTTTGATCGGGAGTCGGCTCGTAGTCCGGCGGATCGCCGATCGGGAAGATCCGATCGGTGCTGTGCTGGATGAGCGCGAACAGCGCGTCGAACAAGGGGACCGGCTGCGGGGGCAGATCGGACTCGGCCAGGATCGCCGCCCGCACCGAGGGATCAGCGAGCCTGGCTGCCAGCTCCTCGTGATCAAGCTCGGCCTTGAGCTTGCGGTAGGTGGGGCGGTGGGTGAAAGCGTGGTAGCCGGGAAAACCGAACAGCATGCCAAAAGGCCTGGCCGCGAACTGCGCGTAGAGCTCGATGCCGTTTTCCAGAGCTTGGCCCGCCCGCTGCAGCTGCTGTCGCCAAAGCTCAGGTGCGCCGCCGGTCTGGATCATCGTGAACGACACCGGGCGTTCGATGTCGGCGCTCAGTTTGGTCATCCAGTCCAGCTCACGCATGGTCGCCTCGGCCGGGCTCTCGCCGGCGGTGCCCTGCGGCGCCACCTCGAACACTGCCCTGCCACCGGCAGCCATCGCCCGGCCCAACCCGAACAATTCCGCCTCTGCGGCGTAGGTTCCGGGAACCGGCTCGCCGTCGATCGCGCGGTGCGCTTCGGTGCGCGAGGTCGAGAACCCCAGGGCGCCCGCTTCCACGGCCTCCTGGACGATGCGTGCCATCGCCGCGATGTCGTCCGGGGTAGCCTCCTCGTTACGGGCGCCGCGTTCGCCCATCGCATAGCCGCGAACCGCGCCGTGCGCAATCTGGGTTCCGTAATCCACGGCAAGGCTGCGCTTCTCGATAGCATCGAGGTACTCGGGGAAGCTCTCCCACTGCCAGGTGATGCCCTCGGCCAATGCGGTGCCGGGAATGTCTTCGACGCCCTCCATCATCTCGATCAGCCACTGCTCGCGGCCGGGCCGCACCGGCGCGAAACCGACGCCACAGTTTCCACTGACCACCGTGGTGACCCCATGCATGCTCGAGGGTTCCAACGTGTCGTCCCAACTCACCTGTCCGTCGTAATGGGTGTGGACGTCGACGAATCCCGGCGCCACGAACCGTCCCGCCGCGTCCACTACGTGTGCCGCCTCGGCGTGCAGTCCATCGGAGGCACCGCCGTCACCACTGCGGCGACGCACCTCGACGATCCGGCCGTCCTTGACCCCGATGTCTGCGGCGAAGCGGTCGGCTCCGGTTCCATCGACGACGGTGCCGCCGGTGATCTTCAGATCCAGCACCAGTTACCCCTCATACCATTCCGGTGGCGTCGAAGACCCAGGACATATCCGCATTGGCGAAATCCGCCAGCCAGGTCGGCGGCGCATGGTTGACCAGGGCGCCCATGTCCCAGTAGTCCTTCCACAAAGTGATCTTGCCGTTCTCCACCCGATGCACGGTGACGAAAGGCAGAACCGCAGATTCGCCTGTCTGCCAATGCCATTCCTCCTGATGTTCATACATGACGTCGGCGCCGTTGCTGACCATCAGGCCGGTGAAATTTTGATAGGAGGCCAGTGGCTCCAAACCGATCTTGAGGCGTTTGACGATGTCCTCCGGTCCGCGCGCCGCCGCCGCAGGTCCCACCGGCATATCGAGATAGACGCAGTCCTGCGACAGATAGGTCTTCAGCGCCTCCCAGTCCCGGGCCGAAAGTGCCGCCCACATCCCGTGGACCGCCGCTTCGACCTCGGTGTCTTTGCTGCTCTCAACCGACATGTGCCAACACCGCTTCCTGCTCGGTCAACGCGGGTGCGCGGTGCGCGGCGCGCAGGAACCTTCCGGTGCGCTGCAGCCCGACCAGTGCCGTGGGCTGGCCGTCTGAGTAGACCGCCCTTCCCCCGACGAACACCGCGGCCACTGTGTCGTCGTTGCGATTGACCATCCGGGACAGGCCACCGTAGTGGTCGACCGGTTCCTCGGCGTAGGCGTCCAGTCTGGCGTCCAGCCGCTCGGGGTCGATGACGACGAGATCGGCGCGGTCGCCGATGCGCAGATGGCCCGCATCGAGGCGGTACCAGTCGGCCAGCTCACCGGTGAGCCGGTGCACGGCATGCTCGATGGTCATGAACGGAACACCCGAGCGTTCGGCGTCGCGCACGTGGCGCAACAGCCGCAGCCCCATGTTGTAGAACGCCATGTTGCGCAGATGGGCACCGGCATCCGAGAACCCCATCTGGATGCCGGAATCGCGGGCGAGCTTCTTGAGTACCTCCGGGCGATGGTTGGAGATGGTGGTGCGCCATCGCAGCGCAGTACCGTGTTCGAGCACCAAGTCCAGAAATGCGTCGACCGGGTGCACACCGCCACGGTCGCGTCCTACCTGTCCGAAAGACTTTCCGATCACCGAATCGTCGGGGCAGCCGACGATCTCGGCGTCGAAGAAATCACGGTGCCACACCCGCAGACCGAACTTGCTGTCATATTCCTTGCGGAACCGTCGACGATAGGCCTCATCGCGCAATAATTCGTTGCGCTCCACCTCATCTCGGAGATGGAGCGCGGCCGCACCGGCCCCCAGCTCCTCGAAAATGACGAGGTCGATGCCGTCGGCGTAAACCTCGAACGGCACCGGTAGATGCTGCCAACGGAAGTTTCCGCCCATCCGGTTGATGAGTCTGGCAACGGGTCCCATCATCTTCACCGCGAGCGGGTTGGACTTGACGTCGGCGGCCGACAGCAGACTGGTTTTGAGCGGGTTGCGGACAATCCCGAGCGACTGAAAGACCTGTGAGGCCAGGTTGCCCGGGTTCTCGATGTCGGGACCAGACTGCAGGATCCGCCCGGAGCGGCGCAGCAACGCCTTCAGCCGACGCAGCTCGCGCGGTTTGGCATAAGTCGACGGCAAGGTGCGTGAGCGGCAGATATCTCCGTCGAGTTTGTCGAAAAGTAGTTGCTGAGAAGACATTCCGACGAAGCCGGCGCGCAGCGCCTCGGTGAGCATTCGCTCCATCTGCATTTGCTCGTCCATGGTCGGACGCTCATCTGCACGGGTGGCACGGTCCAGGCCCATCGTCGCAGCACGCATGTCGGAGTGGCCGATGAACGCCGCGATGTTGGGCCCGAGCGGACGTGACTCCAGCGCTGCGATGTACTCCTCGCCGTTGGACCAGTTCTTGTGCTGGTCCACGGCGTCGATGACGTGTTCGCGGGGGATCGCTTCGACGCGGCCGAAGATGTCCCCGGCGTCCGCCCCGTCCACATAGATCGTCGACAACGAGCACGACCCGAGCATCACGGTGGTGACGCCGTGGCGCAGCGACTCCGAGAGCGCGGGCCCGCCCAGCACCTCGACGTCGTAGTGAGTGTGGATATCGAGCATCCCGGGCAGCACCCATTTTCCGGTGGCATCGACAACCTGCGGGCAGTCGGTTTCGTCAATCTCGTCCGCGGTGATGGAAGCGACGTGCCCATTGCGGATACCGAGGTTACGCACAGCCGATGGCGCGCCGGTGCCATCGAACCAACGGCCGTTACGGATGATCGTGTCGTATCGCGCCCCGGTACTCCCGGATTTCAGCTTTGTGCCCACAATGCCCAATCGAACAGCGCACCTGGGCAGGTGTCAACGAAATCAGTAAACAGATTTTTTTGAGTGTCTACTCAGTGTTGCTGCCCATTGCCCGATAAACAGGACCCGACGTGACTTACCATCCAGGAATGTTTCGGACGCTCACTGTCTTGACAGCCACTGCGCTGATCCTCGGCTCGACCTCAGCGGTAGCCGACGCCCAACCGGATCAGTCGCCGTGCAACTACAACCTGACGGCGCCCACCGTCGTGAACGTCTCGGGCACCAACATCGTGACCGCAACGATTTCCCCAGGGTCATGCGACGGGGCGAACATCTTCCAGACGGTGGCCTGCCTGCAGATGCAGGGCAGCGACGGTCCCGGGCAATGCGCGAAAGGTCAGGGGATTCTGCCCGCGCAGGTTTTCTTCCAGCCCTACCACCCGGGCGCCACCTACATCTCGACTGGACGGGGCTGCGCGTCCAAGGGAAACCCGGCGCAGAAATATTGCCAGGAGACGGGGCCGATCACCGCCACGCTGTGAAACGCAGCTAGCGCCGGACAACCCGGCAGCTAGGCGGTCCAGAACACCGGGAGCCGTTTGATCCCGTGGATGAATGCCGAATGCAACCGGTCGGGTTCCGAGGTGGCATGGATGTCGGGAACCCGGCGATGAAGTTCCTCGAACGCCACCGTGATCTCCCGGCGCGCCAGGTTCGCCCCGAGGCAGAAATGCGCGCCGCCGCCGCCGAAGCCCAGGTGGGGGTTGGGTTGCCGAAGAACGTCGAACTTCCAGGGATCGACGAACTTGGACTCATCGCGGTTGGCTGAGCCGTACCACAGCGTGACCTTTTCTCCCGCTGCCATTTTCACACCGCTCAGCTCCACCTCGCGAGTTGTCGTGCGCCGCATGTAAGCCACCGGGGAGGCCCACCGCACGATCTCCTCGACCGCGGTAGGCGCCACCGCGTCGTAATCCGACCACCACAGTTCGCGTTGCTCGGGATACCGGCTGAGCGCGAGCACACCGTGGCTGATCGCGTTGCGGGTGGTCTCGTTGCCCGCGACGACCAACAAGATGAAGAATGAGGCCACCTCAGCGGAGCTCAGCCGCTCACCGTCGAGTTCAGCCTGGACCAGGCTGGTGGTCAGGTCGTCTCCCGGCCGCTCCCTGCGGTCCTCGGCGAGCTGTTTTGCGTATGCGCCGATCGCCATGGCGACGGAGACGAAGTCGTCGAAGTCGGTCGCGATGTCGGGGTCACCGAAGCCCAGGATCACATTCGTCCAGTGGAAGATCTGGCCATGATCCTGCTCGGGTATGCCCATCATGTCGCAGATGATCTGCAGTGGAAGCGGACCGGCAAGCGCGGAGACCAGGTCGCCGTGCCCGTCGGGGTGGGCGGCAACCATCTCCGCGACCAGGCGTCGTGCGCGTTGCCGCACCGAGTCCTCGATGAGAGCCAGCACCCGCGGGGTGAACGCACTACGGACGATGTTTCGTAGCCGGCTGTGCCGCGGGTCATCCATTGCGATCATCGAGCCGAAGTACTCGTTGAGCTCAGCGGTCTGATCACCGATGGTGATGCCGAGTGCCGAGCTGAAGAGGTCGGGGTGCCGGCTGGCGTAGAACACGTCGTCGTAGCGGGTGAGCGCCCAATGTCCAGCGAGTTCGGCATCGTCATTGAGAACGAATGACTCATGGAACGTGATCGGCGCTTCTCGGCGGAGCGTGGCGAACGCCCCGTCGCGGATATCGTCGTCGAGGCCCCAGAAGTCCCAGCTACCCAGGTCGATATCGGACAGCGGCACCTCGGGCGGTGCGATCCCATTGGTGCGGACGACGCCCGTTCTCAAGCCCATGTAGCCCAAGCGTAGCCTCACGGCCGGGCTTCGTGACCTTTTCTACCGTGCGTGCGACGGTCTCGTCACTCGCGTCACCCACCGCGCCGGAATACTCGCCGGCGCAGGCCGACAATCAGCCTTCCACGACCGCCTTGATCCGCTCCAGGGTCTTGCGCATGTCCCGCATGTTCCGGCGCCGCCGGAGTTGACCCCCCAGCACCGAGTACAGCGCCATCAGCGGGTTCTCGCCCAGGCGAAACGACTCGGTGACTTCGGTGCCCGAACCGGACGGCCTCAATTGATAGTGCCAGTTATTGACCGGCCGGTCCCCGGCGAGCACCTCGAAGCCGAACTCCCGGCCGGGGTCGCACGCGGTCACCCGGCATGTCGTCCAATAGACCGGACCGATCTCATTGCGCCGGACGTGCCCACGGAAGCGTGCCCCCAGGGCCGGGCCGGTGGCGCCGTCCAGCCATTCCGCTTCGAACGTTTCCGGCGAAAACTTACCGGTGTTGCGAACGTCGGCGATCAACTCCCATATCTGCTCCGCGGGCGCCGCCATCGACACCGTCACCGAACCTTGCATCATCGCACTCCTCTCGAGGTCAGCGAAGCACGTCCGGGTCATCTTCGGGGACGGCGGTGGCCTGGTCGATGAGATCGGCTTCGCTGGCCTGCCAGTCACGGCCCTCCGATACGTGTTGCGCGTCCAGCCAGCCCTCGTCGCCGTCCTCATCGATTGGGCGGCGCTGTTCCACCACGTCGGCTTCAGCGGCGTCACCGAGTGCGCCGCCTTCTGGGTCGGTCATGGGCACTCCTTCCGATCGTCAGCGATGTGCCATCCGGCTTCCATGTTACGGCCGTCGCATCCGTGTCACGGCCGTCGCGCATCCGCGATTTGTCGCACCTGGGGCGTTGCTGCGCGGCGCAACGTGATGGTTCACTGGAACTGTGACTCTCGGGTAGTGTCGCGACCGGCCCTCGAACCAGGCGGGGCCGGAACATCGACCGATCATCGACGAATCCCAAAGGCTTGTAATTTGCCAGAAATTGCCGAAGGCGCTCAGAATCTGAAGCCTCACTTCGAAGACGTGCAGTCGCATTACGACCTGTCCGATGACTTCTATCGGCTGTTTCTCGACCCGACGCAGACCTACAGCTGCGC